>JBKKAO010000432.1:0-11727 GCA_046714645.1 Burkholderiales bacterium
GCCTAGGGGTTCCCGCGAACTTTTCCAGTCGAATCCCACTTTGCGTCCGCGGGCCAGGGTGCACACCAGAGCGCTTTTGAGCAAACCCTGTGTGTCAATGACAACGTCGTAGCTCTGCGATCGGATAGCATCGCGTGCTCGCGAGATTTCCCGCCAGCACGCGGGCTGAAGGAGTGTTTTGCGCCATCGCCTGAGAGCGACGGGAAATACCTGAGCAACCCCCGGATGAAGTGCTGGCAGGTGACGAAAATTCTCTTCCACCGCCCAGTGGATTTCAGCGTCCGGGATCCATCGGTGAATATCCGTTACCACGGGAAAGTTGTGAACGACGTCTCCAAGAGAAGAGGTCTTGACCAAGAGTATGCGAGGCATGGCGCCATTCTACGGATTACGAGCCGCCGTCCAAAGTTTGCGGCGCGGTGCATATCTTGCTAACCCGGGAGAGTTTGGTCCCGCCTCATTTGACATCGCCCATGAGAAAAACTTCCGCACGCACCCAGGACAACGCCATATTGCATAAGGCACCTCGATGAGAGTGCTGGTCACGGGCTGCGCCGGGTTCATTGGAATGCACCTAGCGCGCCGTTTACTGGACGATGGCGTGGACGTCGTGGGCGTAGACAACATCAATGACTATTACGACCCCAACCTGAAACTGTCTCGACTAGGGAAGCTGTCCTCTTCCAAAGGCTTCGAGTTTCATCGCTTCGATCTCGCGGACGGGGGCACGGTTGATAACCTGTTCAGGACCGGCCCGTTTGACCGAGTGGTTCATCTTGCCGCTCAGGCCGGCGTGCGCTACTCCCTCACCCATCCGCACGCCTACATCAGCTCAAACATCGTGGCCTTCACCAACATTCTGGAGGCTTGCCGTGCCTACCCGCCGGGCCATCTGGTCTACGCCAGCAGTTCCAGCGTGTACGGCGGTAATCGGAAACTACCCTTCAGCGTCGCGGACCGCACGGATCACCCCATCAGCCTGTACGCCGCGACGAAGAAAGCCAATGAACTCATGGCGCACACCTATAGCCATCTCTATGGCATACCCACCACGGGATTGCGCTTCTTCACCGTCTACGGGCCTTGGGGCCGCCCGGATATGTCGGCGTTCTTGTTCACCCGCGCGATCTTGGCGGGTAAACCCATTCAAGTCTTCAATCACGGCAAGATGGAGCGGGACTTCACCTATGTGGACGACATCGTGGAGGGCGTGGTGCGGGTTATGAAAGTCATCCCGTCCGCGCAGGCCGCCGTGCCCTACCGGCTATACAACATCGGAAATCATCAACCGGTGCCCTTGCTGGCATTTATCGAGATCCTTGAGCGCGTGCTGGGGAAACCGGCACTCAAGGAATTTCTGCCCATGCAGCCCGGCGATGTGGTCTCCACCTATGCCGATGTGGACGATTTGCGCCAAGCCGTTGGGTTCGCTCCCGATACACCGCTAGAAACAGGATTGCGTCGCTTTGCCCAGTGGTATCGCGACTACTACAAAGTTTGAGGGAAAACAGGAGATAGCATGGCTGATCAAGTCGCCGTAGTGGGTTTAGGTTATGTAGGTCTACCGCTCGCCATCGAGTTCGGTAAGAAGTTGCCGACCATCGGGTTCGATCTCTCGGAGCGGAAAATCGCCGCCTACAAGCAAGGCTACGATCCCACGGGCGAGGTGGAGAAAGAAGCCTTTGTCCTGGCCAAGCACCTAAGCGTCACAACCGACGCCAGAGAGCTAAAGAAGGCGAACCTCGTCATCGTCGCGGTGCCCACGCCTATCGACGCGGCCCGCCAACCCGACTTCTCGCCGCTGATATCGGCCAGTAGAACGGTGGGCCAAAACCTTTGTCCGGGCGCAACCATCGTGTTCGAGTCCACGGTCTACCCCGGCGCGACGGAGGAAGTTTGTGTTCCGGAGATCGAGCGCGTATCAGGCAAGAAGTGGAAGAAGGACTTCTTCATCGGCTACTCGCCTGAGCGCATCAACCCTGGGGACAAGGAGCATACGCTTACGCGCATCATCAAAGTGGTCTCCGGCGATAGCCCGGAGACGCTGGAGAAAGTAGCGAAGCTCTATGGCACCGTGGTGACCGCCGGTGTGTACAAAGCCAGTTCCATTAGGGTCGCCGAGGCCGCCAAGGTGATCGAGAATACGCAGCGCGACCTCAATATTGCCTTGATGAACGAGCTGTCCATCATTTTCGAGAAGATCGGTATCGATACCTCGGAAGTTCTGCAAGCCGCGGGAACAAAATGGAACTTCCTGCCCTTCCGCCCCGGTCTCGTCGGCGGCCACTGCATAGGCGTGGACCCCTACTACCTGACCCACAAGGCCGAGATGCTAGGCTATCACCCAGAGGTCATCTTGGCCGGCCGGCGTATTAACGACGGCATGGGCAAGTTCATCGCGGAGCAGACCGTCAAGCAGATGATCGCCACCGGCAGCTCGGTCAAGGGCGCAAAGATCACCGTGCTGGGCATGACCTTCAAGGAAGATGTTCCCGATCTGCGCAATTCCAAGGTCATCGACGTTGTGCGCGAACTCAAGACCTACGGCATTCAAGTCTCCATCCACGATCCGATCGCGGAATCCGAAGAGGCTCACGAAGAATATGGCGTGTATCTCACGAAGTGGGAAGATCTGGCCCAGGCCGATGCCATCGTCGCCGCCGTTTCCCACAAGTGGTACAAGCAGCAACCCCTAGAGGCGCTGCTTGGCAAGATGAAGAAGGGGGGCTGTTTTGTCGACGTTAAATCCGCCTTCGACCGCGCCAAGATCGAAGCGCTGGGCGCCCGCCATTGGAGGTTGTAACAGCGGCTTACTGCCGGCCGTACTTATCCTCAAAGCGAACGATGTCGTCCTCTTCGAGGTAATTCCCGCTCTGCACTTCGATCATCACGAGATCAACCTTTCCAGGGTTCTCCAAGCGGTGTTTATTGCCGGCGGGGATATAAGTCGATTCATTGGTACGAACCAGTGAATCCCTCTCACCGTTGACCACCTTAGCGGTCCCCGACACTACGATCCAATGCTCGCTGCGGTGGTAATGCATTTGTAGGCTGAGCGAAGCGCCTGGTTTCACCACGATGCGCTTCATCTTGAAACCCTCGCCCTCCTCCAGCACCGTGTAGCTGCCCCAAGGCCGGTGCACGGTCTTATGCAAACGATAACTCTCGTGTTTGGCGAGCTTCAACTGCTGGGCGACTTTCTTCACGTCCTGAACATGATCCTCATGCACGACCAGTAGCGCGTCCGGGGTATCGATGATCAGCAGGTTCTCCACCCCCACCGCCGCCACCATGCGCTCGGCGCTCTGCACGTAGCAATTGCGGCTATTCACCAACATGGCGGGACCTTGTATCCGGTTGCCGGAGGCGTCGGGCGCCGTGAGATCGCTGATGGCGGTCCACGATCCGACGTCGCTCCAATCAAACCCTGCCGGTACCAGGGCGACTCGCCGCGACTTTTCCATCACCGCATAGTCCACTGAGATGTCGGTCATTTTTCCGAACAACTCCGCATCCAGCTTTACATGATCGTCTTTTGCTGTAGCCGCGGCCCAGCAAGCCTGGGCACCCGCTAGGACTTCTGAGGCGGATAGGCCAAGCTCTTCTAAGAAAAGGCTGGCGCGAAAGCAAAATATGCCCGAGTTCCAAAGGAACTTGCCCGAAGCCACCATGCCGCGCGCGGTGGTCTCGTCGGGCTTTTCCGTGAATCTGGCAACTTCCCAGCCGTTGCCGCCGCCGAGTGGGTTACCACGCTCGATGTAACCGAATCCGGTGTCCGGCCGGGTTGGGGTGATTCCAAAGGTCACCAGGTAGCCCTCGGAGGCAAGCCGCTGTGCTTGGTTCACCGCGGCGGCGAAGGCCGTCGTGTCATGCACCAAGTGATCCGCCGGAAGGATGAGCAGGATGGCATCCTCACCGTAGCGTGCTTGCGCACACAGCGCCCCGACCGCGATGGCGGGGGCGGTGTTGCGTGCGCAGGGTTCCAGGACGAAGAAATGTTTTGTCGAACCGCCTACTCCCTTGTATTCGTCTCGCGTGATGAAGAAGTGCTCGTGGTTGGTGACCGTTAGGACATCGCTCACTCCCGCGATACCTGAGAGCCGGTCCAGGGTCTTCTGCAGCAAGCTGAGACCGTCTTGTAGCTTGATGAAGGGTTTGGGATAGGCCTCACGCGATACCGGCCATAGCCGCGTACCGCTACCGCCCGAGAGAATTACTGGAATGAGCATGGAAGTCTTTATCGTTTGCAGGAAATCAGTCCAAGGTATCGCGCTGTGCGAAAACCATGCCCAAGGCATGGGCAGGCCTTTGCACATGATAAGATTTCCCGATCAATGTTTTGTATTACAACGGCATCATCGCAAAATTGACCTTAGTCCCAATCGCTATCTTCCTCCCTTTAGCGGGCACGGCCCGAATCCGTTCGTGAGAGTGGCGGTGGTGGGCGGCGGAATCAACGGCGTGATGTCGGCCTGGGCGCTTGCCAATCGAGGATGCGAGGTTACCGTGTTCGAGCGAGGAGAACTCATGGGGGCGACCAGTTCAGCCTCCACCAAACTCTTGCATGGCGGCATCCGGTACTTGGAGCAGGGGCATTTCGGTTTGGTCAGGGAAGCCCTGCGAGAAAGGACGTGGTGGATCCAACAGGCGCCCCATCTGGCGCGGCCCATCGAGATCCTGATGCCGGTGTACGCGGGGTCGCGCCGTGGAAAGTGGGCCTTACGCCTGGGCCTGACTCTCTACGATTGGCTATGCGGTTCGCGCCGTCTCGGCAGGACCCGCTGGCTTGAACCCGAGAGCGTGCAACGCCGCGTCCCCGGACTCAAGACCAAGGGGCTCAAAGGGGCCTACGCTTTCTTCGATGCTCAGATGGACGACCGGGCGCTGGGTTGCTGGGCCGCGGAACAGGCCAAGGCAAAAGGTGCCGGCTTTCGCGCACATGACCCGGTCCAAAGCGTCGCGGCCCATGGTGAACTCACCACCGTGGACGGCGAGACCCATCGCTATGATCGCGTCGTCAACGCGGCCGGGCCATGGGCGGGAAAGCTACTGAGCGACAGCGGAATCGCATCGCGCTACGAGTTGGATCTGGTGCGCGGCAGCCACCTGCTGGTCGGCCGTTCCCTCGCGCAGGGCGTACTACTCCAAGTACCGAATAGCTCGCGAATCTTCTTTGTCCTGCCTTACCAAGGACGCACGTTGATTGGGACGACGGAAGTGCGGCAACAATTGGACGAATCCATTCGCTGTTCTGAGGAGGAGCAAATCGCCCTCATCGAACTGCACAACACCTACCTCAATCCTGCAATAGCGCCCACGGATATCCGAGACACCTTTGCTGGAGTGCGGCCGCTCCTTAGATCCCACGCAAACCCAACCCGTGCCACCCGAGAATACGCGCTGGAGCGCGTCGGTCGTCTTGTCACCATCTTCGGCGGAAAATGGACGACCTCGCGCGCGCTGGGCGAGAAAGCCGCCGCCCTTACGCTACACTAATCCTATGGATTTCATCGACCTCAAAACCCAGTACTCCGCATTGAAAGGCTCCATCGACGCTCGCATTCAGCGTGTCCTCGACCATGGCCAATACATCATGGGGCCAGAGGTATTTGAACTCGAGGAGAAGCTTGCCCAATACACTGGCGCCAAGCACTGCATCACGTGCGCGAGCGGCACCGACGCGCTGCTCATCTCACTGATGGCACTAGCTGTGGGTCCCGGCGATGAAATTATCACCACGCCCTTCACCTTTGTCGCCACCGCCGAAGTCATCGTGCTAGCCGGGGCAAAACCGGTATTCGTCGATGTCCAGTCCGACACCGCCAACATCGATCCGGCTCTGATCGAGGCCGCCATCACTGCGCGCACCCGCGCCATCATGCCGGTATCGCTCTACGGACAAGCGGCCGATATGGACGAGATCAACGCCATCGCTGCTCGCCACAAGCTGCCGGTGATCGAGGACGCCGCGCAAAGCTTCGGTGCGACCTATAAGGAGCGAAGGAGCTGCAATCTCTCCACCATCGGCTGCACCAGTTTCTTCCCGAGTAAACCGCTGGGGTGTTATGGGGATGGCGGCGCGATCTTCACTAACGACGACGATCTCGCCAAAGCGATGGGAGAGATCCGCGTACACGGACAAGAGAAGCGCTACCACCATACACGCATCGGCATCGGTGGACGCATGGATACGATCCAGTGCGCGGTGGTCTTGGGCAAGTTGGAACGCTTCGACTGGGAACTGACTCAGCGACAGGCCGCTGGTCAGCGTTACCGGAAAGGCCTCGCCGGTGGGGCTCCCAACAACATCGTGTTGTTTGAAGTTCGTCCAGACAGAACCAGCGCCTACGCGCAATACACCCTCAAAGTGCGGGGTCGCGACAAGCTCGAAGCGGCGTTAAAGGCAGCCGGAATCCCCACTGCCATCCACTATCCGGTTCCCCTGCATCACCAACCGGCCTATATGCAATTGGCGCAGGGCGCTAGCTTTCCCGTCGCTGAGCAATTGGCTCAGCAGGTGATCAGCCTGCCGATGCATGCGGATCTCGAAAGCGAAACCCAGCAACGAATTGCGCAAGCGGTGAAGAGTTTGGCGTAGGTAGCGCGCCGAGTTGCCGGATCAACGCAGTTTTGCGCTCTTCGAGTGATGTGGGATCGACGAAGCGCCAATTGCTCTCGTAAAGGCCGGGCGCCTCTTCGGGCGTACGCTCTTCAGCGCATGCTCTCGGCTCCGGGCCCGCAATCAAAACATAAACCGATTGAGCTGAGGCGTCCCCCTACTGGCCGCGAGGGTAGGTCCGGGACCAATTCGCGCCTTTTGAGACGGATTAGAATTGGCATATTGGGCTACAAGTGTTCGCCTGCCATCGGCAACTACCGCTATCTCCACACGATGCTCGACGTCGTCTCCCTCACTCGCGAAATCGTTCGCATCAACACCATCAACCCGCCGGGCAACGAGGACGATTGCGCGCGGCATTTGGGCCAGATTCTGGAGCAAGCGGGCTTTGCGCTGAGGTACCACCGGCTCGGCGATGGCCGCTCGAATCTCATCGCGCGCATCGGCAATGCAGTGGGCGCGCCGCTGTGCTTCACCGGCCATATCGACACCGTCCCGCTGGGTGCGGCGAAATGGAAGAAGGATCCCTTCGCGGGAGAGACTGATAGCGGTAAGTTATTCGGCCGCGGCACCAGTGACATGAAGTGCGGCGTGGCGGCCTTCGTGGTGGCGGCGGCCAAGTTGGCGCCCTACCTGCGCACTACACCGGGTATGGTGCTGATTATTACGGCGGCGGAGGAAACGGGTTGCGAGGGGGCCTTCAAGCTTGTCAAAGAGGAGCATCTAGGAGGGGCAGGAGCCATCGTGGTGGCCGAGCCCACGAGCAACTACCCCTTCGTGGGGCATAAGGGAGCGTTCTGGTTGCGCGCCAAGGCGCACGGTGTGACGGCCCATGGATCCATGCCCGAGCGCGGAGTCAACGCGGTGTACAAGGCCGCACGTGCGGTGACGGCGCTCGAGAATTTCCGCTTTAGCTCACCGCCTCATGGTCTGATGGGACAATCGACGCTAAACGTTGGCAGCTTCCACGGCGGTCTCAATATCAACTCCGTGCCCGATGAAGCCACCGTCGCCATCGATATCCGCACCGTGCCGGGTGTCAGTCACGCGCAGTTACTTCAGCACTTAGCCCGGCAACTGGACGGCGATGTTTCTCTGGAAGTGATGATGGATATCGAGAGCATCTATACGCCCCCGGAGCAGGAGTGGGTACAGTGCGTTTTCGACATCATGCAACCCATCCTCGGTGAACGCCCGCAGGCGCGAGCGGCCACCTACTTCACCGATGCCGCTGCCTTGACGCCGGCACTGGGGAATCCGCCCACGTTGATACTCGGCCCCGGCGAGCCACAGATGGCCCATCAAACCGACGAATACTGTGTGATGGAGAGGGTCAGTCAGTCTGTCGAGGTGTTCGAGCAGATCATTCGGCGGTGGTGCAAGACGTGAGTGTTGAGGATATCGCTGCTCGGGTTGCCAGGGTACTCGATCGGATCGAGTTCTCGGCCATAAGCGGGTCGAAGGCCCTATGCGGGCGTGCTCATTTGTATGACCGCTCCCTCGTTTTCTTCGCCACCGACCCGCGTCACGCACGAGGCGCCATCGGTGTGGCGGAAGGGAACGCGCTTTCCTCTGTCATTCGGCAAGCGCGCGACCAGCGCTTACCCATGGTGTGGTTGCTCGATTGCGCGGGGGCGAAAGTGGATGAGGGACTACCGGCGCTCGCCGCCTTTCGCCGTTTCTATCGCGAGGCATTGCTGGCGAAGGGGGAAGGCATTCCCATTCTTGCCGTGCTGGGACGAGGGTGTTACGGCGGCGGTAGCTTGTTAGCTCTATTGGCCGATCACCGCATCTATTCATCGGCTACGCGTCTATCCACCTCCGGTCCTTCCATTATCGAAGCGGTGGAGGGCAAGGCAGTGTTCGATGCCTCCGACCAGGCAGCGGTGTCCGCGCTATTGGGTACCACCGCTCGATTGGAAATGGACGAGCATGGGGAATTGGCCGATGACGCTCGCGAGGCAATCGGCCGGTGGTTGATGGATACAAGATCTCATCGTGAGTGGCGCTCCAATCATGTCACATTGGCGGAGCGTTTACCCTCAGTTTCGAGTCCCCTCGATTGCCGGCACAAGCTGCAAGCGCTCCTCCCGCCCGGATACGCTCCCGGCCAACGCGGCAACATCGTTTTCTCATTGCCCCCTCCCGCCTCCGGCAAAGCGCTGTTCTGCGGATTCCTCACGGGCGGCGCCTTCGGCGCGGCCGATAGTTGGCAGTTGGCCGATCTTCTCCGGGAAGTGGCGCAGTCCCATCCAGGCAGCGCCATCATTTTGCTCCTCGACACAAGCGGACACGCAGCGCGAGTGCGCGACGAGAAGATGATCCTCGCCGAGTATCTCGTGCACCTGTGTTTGTGCGTAAGTGATCTCTCATCGCGGGGGCACAAGACGGTGCTGTGGATTCCCGGTGGCGCATCGGGGGCGGTCTATGTGGCTTTTGCAGCCCCGGTGGAGCGCGTGTCTGTGTTATCCAGCGCTCGCGTCGAAATACTGGGCTCCTCGGCGGTGGATCGCATTCTTGGCAGGGCGGTGGCGGGGGCTTCCACCGCGGGCGAACTGGTGGGTCTTGGGATTGCTGACGGCGTGCTGGACTCGCGTCTAGAAAGTTACCAAACATCATGAGCGACAACTTTTTCTCCTTGATTGAAGCCGCGCATCGCGGCCATCCGGATCGCGTGATCATCGAAGCCGGCGCTGACCATCAATACCGGGGACGGGACTTGATTTCGATCAGCGGTCGCTACGCCGCCTTATTGGCCCAACTCGGTGTGGGGCGCGGCGAGCGCGTCGTGGTGCAAGCAGAGAAGTCCGTACACTCGCTCTTCTTCTATCTCGCCTGCCTGCGTGCCGGAGTGGTCTATGTTCCCCTCAACACGGCCTATCGCCGCAGTGAATTGATCTACTTCTTGGGCGATGCCAAACCGAAACTGGTGGTTGGCCCGCCGCAATCGGAAACAGACCTCAAATCATTGACGGACGCCACGGTGCTGACGCTCAACGATCAGGGTGCGGGATCCCTGGTGGATGCGCTCGATTCCGCCGCTGGCGAAGCGCCCGTGGCGGAGGTGGCGGCGAACGATGTCGCGGTGATCATCTACACCTCCGGTACCACCGGGCGCTCCAAGGGCGCCATGATCACGCATCGAAACCTGTCTTCAAACGCGCGCGTCTTGGTTGATTACTGGGCCTTCACCGGCAACGACGTCCTGCTGCACGCATTGCCCATTTTTCACATCCATGGCTTGTTCGTGGCCAATCACACCGCGCTGGTCTCAGGCGCCAAGATTCTGTGGCATCAAAAATTCGACCCCAAGCGCGTGATCGCGGAGCTTCCCAAGGCGAGCGTGTTGATGGGCGTTCCCACCTTCTATACACGACTGCTGGCCGAGCCCTCCTTCAACCGAGATGTTGTGCGCAACATGCGATTGTTCATCTCCGGCTCCGCGCCGCTGCTGCTAGATACCTTCTCCGAGTTCGAGGCGCGTACCGGCCAACGCATTCTGGAACGCTACGGCATGTCCGAAGCGGGAATGATCACTTCCAATCCGCTCGATGGCGTTCGTGTGGGAGGGACCGTTGGATTCCCTCTGCCAGGCAATGCCGTGCGAATCGCTGACGAAAAGGATCATCCCCTGTCCGATGGCGAGGTGGGTGGTATTCAGATCAAGGGCGAGAGCGTCTTCGCCGGCTACTGGCAGATGCCGGATAAGACAAAGGAGGGGTTCACCACGGACGGCTGGTTCAAGACCGGCGACGTGGGTGCCTTCGATGAAGAGGGCTATCTCAGCATCGTCGGTCGCGCCAAGGACCTCATCATCAGTGGTGGATACAACGTCTACCCAAAGGAAATCGAGTTGGTTCTCGATGCGCTACCGGGTGTGCTGGAAAGCGCGGTGATCGGTGTGCCGCACCCGGACTTCGGTGAAGCGGTGACCGCGGTGCTGGTTCCGCAAAAAGGCGCACAGCTTTCGGAGCAAGAGATCCTCGCGCACCTCAAAATACAGCTTGCCAACTACAAGGTGCCCAAGCAGGTGCACGTGGTGGAAGAACTTCCGCGCAATGCCATGGGGAAGGTACAGAAGAACGCGCTTCGGGAGAAGTTCTCGCGGTAGGTCAGGGCGTAATGTGTCCTGGCGTACAGACCCGACTCGGCGTTCGGCGGAGCATTTTACCTGTGCCCACATTAGGAGGTCCTCGCTTCGCTGCGATCAACCAAAAGCACTTCACACTAGCCCAGGCGGTTTCGTTCAACCCGTTTTATCCGCCATGCTCTCGCACTGCGGGTAAAACGCTATTCGTAGGCCGTTCAGACGCCACGATAACCAAGGCATAACTAATTCAGAAGGAGTCCGTCATGGCAGTTTTGTCTCGAATTCGCTGGTTTCTAGCCGCACTACCCGCGGCAGCGGTTGTCTGCTTTGCGCTGACAGCTTCGGCAGCCGACGAAGACTTTCCTACGCTGACAAAACGCCTTCAAGAGGAGAAACCGAAGTTCGCGAAACGCCAACAGGCTTTGCTCGCGGAGCGCTACGACCTCGCTGACCGGCCGGCCAAGGGAGCGGCCATGTCGCGCGGCAAGCCGGTGCAAGATGGCGTGCGCGTTAAGTTGCCCGAGGGCATGACCTGGGAGAAACTCGCCGCCTTGTCGCCGGAGGAAGTCAAGGAAAAGCGGCTCTGGCCGGCCGGCTTTCTCCCGTTACCGCATCCCCACCACGAAGCGGGCGGCATGATCTTCCCCAAATTCCTCATCGAGGAAACCAAGAAGCAGACCGATCGAGATCTGACTCGCTTCGACCTCGACTTCGACTTGCCCGATCATTTCCTGCCCGAGTTCCCGGCACCGGTCTATCTGACGACGCGGCCGGATCTGGGCGACGTCTCGCAAGGCAAACTGGTCACGTTGAGCAACTTCAACGAATTGTTCAAAGACATCCTAAATCCCAAGCAACTCGAAGGATTGCGATTGCTCGTAACGCCGTTTCCCCAGCAGCAGTTCAACGCCACCGAAGACCGCCGGAGCTTGAAGGCCCATCAGGGCGTTTCCTGTTTCGACTGTCACGCCAACGGGCATACGAACGCCTCCACCCACACGGTCGGCGACATCCGGCC
>JBKKAO010000433.1:0-5424 GCA_046714645.1 Burkholderiales bacterium
GAGCGGGCTGTTACTGCCATCAAAATGCCGCCGTCGTGGATGCCGATTTCATATTGTTTGGCGCGCTCTTCCGGGATACCCCAATCGCTAAGCGCTGCAATGAGGCCAAACGTCAGGCCCGTGGCGCCAGCCGCCGCCAGTGCCACAGCTACCGGCCCCGCGAGAATCAAGCCCAAGCCCGGAAGCGCCACGATACCCACGGCAACGAGGGCAGGGATGAGGGTGCCAACGGTTCCCCCGATCGGCCCGCCGATTTCGCCACCCTCTGCCACTTTGCGGCCCAAGTCAGTATTGATTTCGCGATCGTCCCCGAAGTAGCGTCTACGAGTGTCATCGGACATAACCACGTTGATGTCCCCTGTGCCGTAGCCGCGCTGAGAGACGATCTCATAGGCGCGCTCGATACTCTCGCTGTCTGCGAATAAACCCGTGACCATTTTTGAATCGCCACTCGCTGCTGCTGAATTTGTCATCGCCGTCTCCTAACTGGTCGTAGCGCTATGCATCCGATCTTACCCCGCTTTTCGCAGGCTCATATGGTGGCCATCTTGCGCGCCTCTACGGGCGGGATCCGCATTGCGTCGCGGTATTTGGCCACCGTACGGCGCGCGACTTCCACTCCGCGCGTGCCCAGCATGCGTGTGAGCTTGATGTCCGACAGCGGCGCATGCGTGTCTTCGCCTGCGATAAGCTCTCTGATGAGCGCCCGGATTGCGGTTGAGGACCAGGCGTGACCTTGTTGCGAGACCACCTGGCTGCCAAAAAAACGTTTGAACTCGATCAAGCCGCGTTCGGTCGCCATGAATTTATTGCTCGTTGCACGCGACACTGTCGATTCGTGAAGATTTAACGCGCTCGCGATGTCGCGCAGAATGAGTGGTCTCATCGCCAGCTCGCCATGTTCGAAGAAGCCGCTCTGCCGGTCTACGATTGCCTGCGCCACGCGCTGTATCGTTTGGAAGCGATGTTGAACATTGCGCATGAGCCAGCGCGCTTCTTGATACTGCTTACTGAACTGCTCTCCGCCCGCCACGCGGGCGCTTTGCAGAATCTGCGCATAGATGCGGTTCACACGCACGCGCGGCAGGACCTCGGGGTTTATCGTGGCCAGCCATCTGCCGCCGGCCTTCTTGACGATGACATCGGCCAGCACATAGCGCACATCGGCGGCGGCAAAGCGGGCTCCCGGCCGCGGATCGAGGCTCGTGATCAGACAATTCGCGCGCCGCAATGCCGCCTCGTCGCAATTCAGCGCGCGAGTCAGCCGTAATGAATCGTGGGCCGCAAGTAAATCCAAGTGATCGCGAACAATCGCGAGCGCCAGCGCGAGTTCGGGTCCGGTTCCAGGGTGAGCGCACAGTTGCAGCGCCAAGCATTCGGACAACGATCGTGCCGCCACGCCTATGGGATCGAGGCTCTGCACGAAACGAAGGGCAATGACAAGTTCATCGGAGGAGGGCGGCTCAACAGGAATTAACGCTGCCAATTCCTCGAGCGGCTGGCGCAGATAGCCGTCTTCATCGAGGGCCTCCACGATCAATGCCGCAAGTATGCGGTCATGCTGCTCCAGCCGGCTCGTGCCGACTTGCTCCAATAGATGCTCGCGCAAGCTTCTATGAGAAGCCGTGTAGCTTCCGGGGTCAGCGTCCTCGTCACCGGCATCTCGATGCGGCGCCATGCCGTCGTAGCCCGAAACGACGAAATCGCCGGTTTGCCCTTCGTTCGAATTATCGCGATCGCCTTCGGATGGTTCCTCCGCTTCATCGCCGCGCTCCACAGAAACCTCGCTGCGCCCCTCGCCGTGCGGGACCCGCTCCAAGAATACATTGCTCGCTAACGCCTCCTCGATCTCATGCTCGAGTTCCACCCCCGATAGCTGAAGCAGCCGGATCGCCTGCTGGAGCTGCAGACTCATCGTGAGCTGCTGCGAACGTTGCATCTGCAGGTTCTGTTTCATAGATCTTCCATGGTTGTAGAAATGACCTGGGCATGCTCCTTTTGCAACGAGCGTACCATTTGCCAAAGCAACGCAGCCCCTTGATTATCGAGCGTTCGCTGACAACTCGGAGAAGCACAATCGAACTGGGCGGTAAGATGTACATGCATACGAGCAATCTTTACAGGACATAGGCATATCGCTTGCGGCGGGTTGTGATCTCAGTGCTGCGCTCGAAGACGTGCCCGCAACTGGGCTTCAACGAAAAGCCACTTAGTTCTCTGATAGTACCTGAGGTAGTATGGCGCCTATCGAAACAGGCTCCCGGGTGGTAGATCCCCGGAGAAATCATGGCAAAACGGGCGATCCTCCTTCTCGAAGACGACGCCGACACGCGCGAAAGCTTGCGCTGGCTGCTGGAGGAAGACGGATATCACGTCCGAGGCGCGGAGACGATGGAACAGGCGTTGACGTGCGCGGCGCAAACACGCTTCGATGTGGTGTGCTGCGATCTCCACCTGCAGCAAGGCCACTCCGGTTTGGAGGTCGCCTGCGCACTGCGCACTGAGCTGCCGCAGGCACGGTTTGTAGCGCTGACGGGGGATGTTTCCGGCTTCCTTCAGTCCTCCGACGGGCCACCTGTGTTCGCGGCGGTATTTCAAAAGCCCGTCGATTACGCGGCGCTCCTCGCCGCCATCGACGCGTTCGTCTAACGCGCAAAGCGCACATCCGTGCAACGACCAAGAGCCCCATACCCGGTGTGAAGATGGGTTCATTTGTTCTTCGCGAGCTGCCGGGCTGGTGGCGCGAGATGCCCTTCGACGACCCACTTTATGCTTGGGTTCAACAGGGTCAAGCTGTCGCAGTGCTCGGTAATAGCACTATCCGCGACGCGGCCGCGTGCGCCGAGTTCGATCTGGCCACACTGGCCGTTCATGTGGACCTGGGACAGGCGGTGACTTTCGCAGTGCGTGCGCGCGAAGGAGCGCTCTGGCGCGTGCAGTGCGAGCACGCCAGCGGACAAGTTTGGATGCGCGCGGAACCCATTGCTGCAAGCGTACGCCGGGCCGAACAGCTCTTGCGATCCCAGCTAGCAGATCGCGTGGTCGATGGTATGGAGCATGAGCTGCGCAGCGCGCTGAACGCGATCTCGCTGAACGCGCAATTGATCGTACACCGCACCGCGACGAGAAAGGTTGTGACCGGCGCGGAGCTGGAAAGACCCCTTGGAATCATCCAGAGCCGGTTAATCGAGCTCACCCAACGCCAACACGCGCTAATCGATGATTGGTTGCGATTGGAGGACGTAGACAGCATGGTGGACCCGGTCCAGATGCTCAAAGAGGCGGGCAAAGCTTCACGGGCATGCTTGGCTGCGATTCCTGTAGAACTTGATGTGAAAGTCTCCGAACAGATGCGCTGTATCGGGTTGTCCCGGAAGCGTCTGATGTTAATTTTACTGGCCGGTATCATTACGGTAGCCGATGCCACAGGGGCAGGCAGTGCACTACAGCTCGCAACCGGAGACGACGAGGCCGTTCTGCGTATCGAGTTGACCATCCGCCCCGCCCTATCGCGAGGCACGCAAACCGGCGGGACCGCGCGCTCCTTGCTACCCGCCGCAGGCGCTCTTACTTGGAGCCTTGGGCTAGGCCGGGACGAACTCGTTTCTCTCGCGGATGGCGGATGGCGTCTCAACCTTGCGCGTGAGCGCTCCCCCGAAGAGTCGTCTTGAATAACCAAGAGTCGTATTGAATAACCATCTGTACACGATGACCAGAGCAGCGGTGATGACCGCGAGGAGCCATAGTTGATCCGCGGCTCGCGCAACCCGCGGCGAAGGTGGAAAAGGCGGGTACGCCGTTTGCGGATATTTCGCTCATCTCCGCGCGTTGGGCGCGGCAGTAAGTGGTGTTTTTTATAGTAGCAATTCTTCAATCCTTCATAAGGAGATCATGCCATGACAAGTTGGAAGAGAAGTCCGATAAGCCTCGCCCTTTCGGGTTTGATCGCGGCCGGGGGAGCAACGACGGCCATCGCAGCGAAGATGAGCCATCTCGATATGCGCGCAAGTACGTTGATTGGCATGGAGGTAAAGAATTCCAACGGAGAGGATTTGGGCGAGATCAAGGATGTGATCGTCGATGTCAACAACGGGCGCGTGCATTATGCGGTGCTTGAATTCGGCGGCTTTATGGGAATGGGTGAAAAACTCTTCGCCTATCCGATACGTCATTTTAAGACGGGGGTCGCTGGCGAGCGCGACGAGTTGATTCTCAACGTGGATAAGAAGCGGCTGAAGGCTGCACCTGGCTTCGCCAAAGACGGCTGGCCCGATTGGAATGAGTCCAAGCACCGCGGCGATGTAGACCGATATTACGGCCCGACCGTCACGATCAAGGCGAAGCCCAACATGCGTCTTGTACGCGGCAGCGAGTTGCTGGGCAAAGATGTGAACGACGCAGACGGCAAGGACATTGGAGACCTGAAGGACCTCGTCGTCGACATGCGCTCGGGTGAGGTCCATTACGCCGTCCTCGCCTTCGACAAATCCTGGAGTCCCGATAACAAGTTGTTCGCGCTCCCCATGAAAGCGTTGGGGCCGGCCGACGATCCGGATGAGCTGAGGATTAATGTAACCGAGGCGGCGCTGGAGAACTCGCCCGGCTTTGACGAGGATGCGTGGCCGGGTGTCAACCTTAATGATTCAAAGTTCCATGGCGCCCTAGACCGCTATCTAGGGAGCGTAACCGTTACCTCGCTACCTCCGGCGTACGACTCGGCGCTGTTCGCGCGTCTGGATCGTAACAAAGACGGCGTGCTGACCAAGAAGGAAGCGGGAAAGCACGGCAAAGTCAACTCCGCGTGGAATAAGCTCGACAACGACAGGGATGGCGCAGTGTCTCGCTCCGAGTTCATTGCCTTCGAGGAGGAATAGGTTGAACTGAGCGGCGCAAAGCAGGTTGGAAAGCTGCGTCCGCCGAGCTGCGGGCGCGGCTAGTTTTATTTCAACCCATAGGATCGCGCAACGTGAAGCTCAGTTGCACAAACTTCCAAGCAATTACGACTATGTACGACTATGGCAAACATCTCTGTGAGTCCTACAAGACCCCAACCTACGAATATTCCACCTATCCCGGAACCTAAACCCGAGGAAGTGCCACCGGTGCCGCCCATCCCCTCGGATGCCCCCTCTCCGGGCACTCCTCGTCAAGACCCTCCGCGGGGGGCCTCCGCATGAACCCCCTCAGCCACCACCAAATATCATTGCGCGCAAGAACCGTGGCGAGGCAACCTGCCCTGCGCGAATGCAGCGAGGGCGGCATCTGTTTGAAGATTCAGTTGGTGCTTAAGCATGGGCACATGCATTGCTGCAGCTTATACGTGTTTCCCGAAGCCCCAAGACCCTGCTCATGGAGGTTCAAATGACCCAGTTCAAGCCAGCCACTTTCTACGCCCTCGTTTTGGTACTCAGTGCGAGCTTCGGC
>JBKKAO010000434.1:0-6740 GCA_046714645.1 Burkholderiales bacterium
CAACAGAACTCCCAACAGAACTCGAAATCGAGTCTGACCCCAACAGAACTCGCTTGAGGTGAGATCAGGTTTACCAGGAAGGCCGCGGGTTTGACCGTGGCGGTGTGAACGAGGACCCGCTCGATCCAGGTGTCGCGCGCAGCACCCCAGCCCCATTGCAGCAGCGAGAATGTTCCTAGAAACATCGCGCACATGAGCCAAAAGGGCCTGGGCGGCGGATTCGTTGGCGTCACCTTACGCCTCCGCTTGAGAGGGCTTGATCCCGTATGCACGAACCATCATGCCTAGGCGCAGCTTATCCATGCCATAGGCAAGCGCCGCGCCGGCCACTTTTCCCGCCGCGACCGTGGTCCGGCCGAGTTTCCCCAACCGGCGTTCTATCGAGCGCGGGGGAAAGCGCGAGCGGTACTCGGTGGCCCCAAGTGCGAACCCGTGTCGTTGCAGGAGCGTGCGCAAGCTTGCCGCGGTGAAAAAATTGAGATGCTCGGGCGGTGTAATGAAGGGATCATTTTCTCCCATCAGCCGGCGTGTGGCGCTGTTGAAGTGGGGCAGGGCGATGGCCAGGACGCCACCAGGATCGAGGAGTTCAAAGGCGCGCCGGGCCCAGAGGTTGACGTCTTGTACGTGCTCCAGAACCTGGCTCATCACGATAGCGGAGAAGCGCGTGCCACCGGCATCGAAGTCCTCGAAAGGGATGGCGTGGGGCCGCACGCCGGTCATCTCTTCGGTGATGTGGCGGGCCGGTCCAAGTTCTATGGCGGTGACCTCATATCCAAGTTGTTGGGCCTGAAGGGAGAAAAATCCGAAGCCCGAGCCCACATCGAGCAATGTGGGAAACGGGTCAAGAGAAAGCCGGCGAAAGGCCTGGACACGATTCAACATCTCTCGCGCATCGATGGTCGAGTTGGGGAACTTGCGTTCTTCCTCCATGGCCCAGGCCAGGGAAACGCCGTTCGATGCGGGGTGGCTGGTGTTCCCTGGGACCGTGTAGTAATCGGTTAGAAACGCCAGGCTCGGGCGCGGATTGACGAAAGCGAGACCGCAGCTTGCGCAGCGGCAGATTGGGAAAACGCCGTGCGCGCTTCGCTTCGTGCGCCATAGGGAGATGGAGCCTTGGCACACGGGACAGAAGTTCAGTTGGGTATCGGTAAGCTTCATGGGCGCCAATCCTAGCGGCGCCATATTGCGAATTGGTGATGCTCGGCGAGCAAGGGTTTCGGTCACCGTCACCTTGCTGAAAAGTGCTTCAGGCATCCTGAAGGGCCATGCGCGAAAAGCCAACGACGAATCCCTGTAAGACCGTAGCCATTGTTTCCATCAACTACGCCCCAGAAGTCACGGGGATCGGCGTCTATACAACGGGACTGGCGCAGTATCTGGCGAATCGCGGATACACGGTCACGGTCTATACGGCTTTTCCCTACTACCCGGCCTGGACCAAGCATCCGAACGACCAAGGTGCGCTCTACCGAAAGGAACGCGACGGCATGGTGGAACTGCGGCGTAGCTACGTTTACGTGCCGAAGCATTTGAATGTGTTGCGGCGAATTGCTCATGAGTTAAGTTTCGTGGCCGGCGCTTGCTTGAGTTATCTCTTGGGGCCAAGGGCGGCGCTGACTATTGTGGTTTCCCCTCCGGTATTTCTCGGCATCCCTTTGGCGCTCCTCGCCCGGCTGAAAGGAAGCCGAACTTTGTTTCACGTACAAGACTTGCAGCCGGATGCCGCCGTGGATCTGGGCATGCTGCGTCCCGGCCTAGTGACGAATATGCTTTTCGCCGCCGAGCGTGCAACTTATCGCTTGGTGAATAAGGTGTCGGCCATTAGTCCAAGCATGCTGCGCAAGATAGAAGGCAAAGGCGTTCCCGCCCACAAGCTCGTGCTGTTTCGAAACTGGGCCAACGACGATATCGTGCTGCCCGGCTCGCGTGATACTCCCTATCGCCGCGACTGGGGGCTGGGGGAGCGCTTCGTGGTCTTGTACTCCGGCAACTTGGGAGTAAAGCAGGGCTTGGACAGCCTCATCTCAGCCGCTGGGTTCTTGCGCTACGACAAGGACATCCTCATCATCATCGTGGGCGACGGAGGGCAGAAGAGCGAGTTGATGCAACAAGCGCATCGTTTGGATTCGCAAAACGTGTTGTTCGAACCGCTGCAGCCCGTGGAGGCTTTGTCCGATTTGCTCGCCACGGCGGACGTATCCGTCATTGCGCAGAAACCGGGGGTTGCCGACGTCGTGCTTCCTTCCAAGCTGGCCAATCTGATGTCCAGCGCGCGCCCGGTTGTCGCCATGGCCGAACCCGGCACGGAGCTTCACGCCGTCATAACGGAGGCCGCGTGCGGTAAGGTGGTTGCGCCTGGCGATGCGAGTGCGCTGGCCGGGACGCTCCTGCAACTCAAAGCTTCAGAGCAGGAGCGCCGGATTATGGGCGTGAACGGGCGCCAGTATGTGGAGCGGAGATTGTCCGGCGCATCGGTGCTCGGCGCCTTCGAGATCTGGCTTTCGCAATGGATGGATGCGCAAGGCCGTGGAGCACCGCGTACGGACTCGGTCCCGCCTACGCCGTAACACGCGCACGCGGTGCGGGTGAAGCGAGTCGCTGCTTCAAATGATCGCCCAATCGCAGTGCCAAGGCGAGTATGGTGAAGGTCGGATTGGCGATGCCTCCGGTGGGGAATACCGAGCTGCCGGCGATGTAGAGATTGTCAACGTCGTGGCAACGCAGATCGGTTCTGACCACGCCTTGGGATGGATCGTCGCTCATCCGCGTCGTGCCCATATGATGAAAGATGTCGCGCGCGGCGGATAGGCCGGCGGACAGTCCAAAGTTGGGCGGACCGCCCAAGCGCACCTCTCCCAATCCCGCTCGCCGCCATTGAGCGACTAGCAACACCGTAAAGCGCTCGATGGTCTCGTACTCTTGGCCGCTTAAGCGCCAATCCACAATGGCTCTGGGCATTCCAAAGCGATCGCACTCTTCGGCCAGCCGGATGCGGCTCTCGGGATTGGGAGCCTGTTCCACGTCCACGAGCAAGTACATGATGCCGCGGCTGGGAGCGCTGCGGCGGGCCAGGGCCAGGCGGGCAAAGGCGAGTCGCGAGAGTTCCCAGCTTCCCCTGGCCATGGCGAGCAGCGCCTGGGTGGAGGGGACCGGGGCTTTACCTTGTTGGATGGCCTTGAGCATTTGCTTGACTTCGAGCAGACCCAGCGCTTCCGGAATATCGAACTTCACGTGCGCCATGACGTTGAGCAGCTTGAGCCGGCGTTGCGTATCGTCGGTAGGTTCGACTTTACAGGTGTACATGGACTTGCCGCGGTAACGGGGTTCGAAATGGTGCGCAATGCGCTTGCGCGAGGACGGCTCTATCTCCCCGGCTACGTAGGAAATGTGGTCCTGGAAAAACCGCCCCACGGTTCCAGACTTGTTGGCGGCATCCGACGCCAACAACATTCTCGGTGTCTCGATACCTCCGGCGCACAGTATGAATTCGCGTGCGACGGCGGTGGCGGAACGTCCGTCGCTGGCGCGCAGTTCGAGATGGCGTACGGATGCACCCTGCGCACCGGTGACGATCTTCACAACCGTGGCGCCTAGCAGCACGTGGACATTCTTCGATTGGCGCAACTCACTGCGCAGGTGCACTGCGAGATTGCGCCGGGTCAACGGCGCCCACTGCGAAAACCGGCACACCACGGACTCCGGGTCGAAATCGGGGGCACCGATTCCAAGATGCCCCCAGACAGTGTCGTCGTAGGGCGGCCCTTCGACGCCAAGCAAGCGCTCCGCCCTGCGATAGTAGAGGCCGAGATCGGAAAGCGAGAGCGGCCATCCGCTGTACGGGATCCAATCGCGTTTGCTGATTTCGCTTTGCCTAAGGGGCAGCAACTGTCCGCCCCAGGCCGTGGTGGCGCCCCCGAAAACGCGCGCCCTGCCTTCGACCGCTCCCGTGTGCGGCAGGCCGTCACACCGCACGACATTCAGCTCATCCGCCCGATCGGTTCTTTGGAATTCGCCCGATTCGAGCACGAGCACGCGCCAGCGAGTGCCGAGAAACTCCCGCGCGATGGCCAGTCCCGCCGCTCCGCTCCCCACGATGCACAGGTCAGCCCGCGGCATGGTTGAGGTGAGATCGCGCAGCCGAGAGATCATAGGGACAAGTCGAAGCGGTGCTTACGCGGCAATGTCGAGTGAGGCGCTCAGACGGCGCAGCGCTCGCAGACGCCCCGCGTCCAAGGCTTGCGTAGCCGCCCTTGCGTTTGCCGCAATGTGCTTGGGTGAGTTCGAGTGCACCAACACGATGCCATGGGGATTCGCGGCGAGCGCCGCTTGCAACAACAAGCGCGCCAGCACTTCCGGGTGCTTCGCATCCATGTCCAACTCGCGCGACCAACGCGAGGCAAGCGCGGCGTTGCTCAATAGAGCTTGGCGGATAGACGCGAAGGTGTGCGATAACACACTATGGGTAATGACCCCGCGCGGGGTGGTGCCGTTTAGGCGCGCATCGACCGAGCCGAGCCCGTTTTGTTCGCACTGAACCACAGGGCAAAGCTCGGCATGCGTCTTGATAACTTCCAGAGTTTGGGCGTAGGTCGTGGCGCTTCCGAACGCTCCAATCAAACCTTGCCGCTGGAACTGGTGAAGGCAGGCGTACAGCCCGGGACTAGTCAGATGTGCCGGCGTGCATTCATGCAACAAGAATAGGTCGGCACGCTCGCGCTTGAGCATGCGCAAGCTTCTCTCCAGGCTTGATTGAGCTGTCAGTGGGTCAAATCTTGGCGCCGTGTAGAAGGTCTGTGCACGTTGGCGGGCGAAGTTTCGCAAAGACGGTATGGCTTTTAGCACCGCCCTTCCAGCGGCTTGCACTACGCGCAGGCGATTTCCCGCCGGGTTCAGGGCAAGCCCGAACTTGGTGGTAACGGTGACCGGTTCATCGCATTGGGCTAGAAAGGTACCGAGCAGTCCTTCGGCTTCGCCCAATCCGTAAATGGGCGCGGTGTCGTAGTGGCGTATCCCGGCGTCGAAGGCCGCCGCGAGAATACCCAAGCGCGCTTTGCGGCCTGGCACGCGCAGGAGACCCGCCGTGCCAAAGCCTAAACGCGTAGTGACCACACCGGTGCCCGGTAACGTGACGAATTGCACCTTGTCTTTAGGAAAGCGCGGTGGAGGACAGTTGACTGCGCAGCTCGCGAGTCTTCAGAACGATCATGTACTCGTAGATGGCTTGAAGCGCGGCGTAGGTGAACCCCGCTGAACCATCCAGAAAGCCGCGGCGCCAAAGGTAGACATAAAGAAATTTGAGCAGGGGCCGCAGCGGAAGACGGTAGAACAGTTCCTTCTGGTGATAGCGCCGCTCGTTGAAATCCCGCGCGGCAAACGCCTGGCGCAAGGAGAAATCCGTCCTACCCTGATGGCTGTCCAAGAAACATTTGGCTTCCATGGACGAATAGATATTGTGCTTGTCCAGCCAATGGCGCATGCCTTTGGAGAACGGAAAATGATCGAAGGGCTGAGCCAGATCGTGAATACCGCCGTCGACACGCAACACCTCGTTCACTTCGCGTTCATATCGCACTCGAGAGGGCTGCACTAGGCGAATGTAGTAGGGCGAAATTTGGCTATGCTTAAGCCAAGAGGTTCCTAGAAAGTCGCGCCGCCGCATCCGGCAAGCGGCCGTGCGTGCAAGGGGCGCACCCACGAATGCCCGCATCTCGCGCCACAGGGCCGCGGGTACCCGCTCGTCGGCATCGAGAATCAGCACCCAGGGATACTTGAAGGGCAGTCCATGCAAGGCGGCATTGCGCTGATTGGCGTAGTTATCGAAGGCGCGCTGGGTGACGCGCGCCCCGTGTGCGCGCGCGATCTCGATCGTGCGGTCGGTGGATAAGGAGTCGTAAACATGCACATCGTCCGAGCACGCCACGCAGTTCAAGCAACCCGGCAAGTCCTGCTCCTCATTCTTGGTCAGAATCAAGACGGAAAAGGCCTCGGTGACGGTGTTCAAGGCCAGATCACGCCGTTGGATTGGCGAGGACGCTTCTTGATCTTGCGCGCCGGGATGCCGGCGTAGACCGCCCAGGGTTCGAGATCGCCGGTGGCGACGGCATTTAGTCCCAGGATGGCCCCTTCGCCTACGGTGACGCCCATTTGCACACAAGCTCGTGCGCAGATCCATGCGTAACGCTCCACCACGATAGGCGCCCAGATCATGGGAAAGGCGGGATCTCGGTAGTCGTGAGTGGCTCCGCATAGGTAAGCTTGCTCGGAGACGATGCTATGGGAGCCTAGGCGAATCTTCGCGGGGTTGTAGATGACGGCTTGTTCTCCGATGGCGGCGAGCTCTTCGCATTCTAGGTTCCAAGGAGCCCAGATGCGCGCACTGGGATAGATGCGCGTGTTGCGTCCCAACTTCGCACCGAAGAGTCTCAACAAGTTGGCCCGCCATTCGTAGAACGGGCGCGGTGATGGACGAAAAAGCACCGCGTAGACCAAACCCCAAAGTAGGCGCGCGGCGCGGTTTCGCGTGGAAGTATTGGGCTTGAGATAGGGATCATGGCTTAGGGAAGTGTGCATGCTTAGGCCGGTACGATGGCTTCTTCGTAGATCTGGGTCATCACCTGTGCGTAGCGCTTAGAGTCGAAGCGAGTCTCGAAGCACCGGCGCGCGCGATAGGCCATGCCGGCGCGCTTACCTGGGTCGAGATCGAGCCAGCGGGATAACACATCCTTGGTTCCCTCGAAGGT
>JBKKAO010000435.1:0-2676 GCA_046714645.1 Burkholderiales bacterium
CTGTACGACCCGGAGAACGTCAAGCCGCGGTCCTGAAAGCGGCCATCCTGCAGCGCCCGGTGATTCGGGGGCAATGCCCAGCAGTTCTGTTAGCTCGAAGCGTAAATCCCGGAAATACGCTTCAGAATTGAAGCGTATTTGCATAAAATGCGCTTCATGTGGATCTGGCAATCAAAGGCTTGGCCGAACTTCGAGTACAACGCGCAGACGCTGCAGCCCGCGCTGGCGTCGGCGCGCATGGCCCAGGGGCGCATGCTCGGCGTGGCCAGCAGCCTGACGTACTTTCCGCAGGTCGGCGGACGGATTTGGAGTGAATTTCGCGATTGGCGTAGTGGGTTAAGGCTTGCGTGGTGCCTGCACGTCGAGGAGCCTTTCTGTTTCTCTCTCCCAGGCTTGCATGAGCTTCTTGGCTTTGCGGTGGTTGGCGATGCCAAGCTCGAGAATGGTGGCTTGCTCGGGCGACACCATGCGATGCACGAGCTTGCCCGCCTTCATGTGCCCCCACTCGTAGTACGGGCCGTGGCGCGCGCTGGGGTCCTGCGCGCAGCGGCATCCCGGTTTGCCGCAGACTTTCGTGCGTTTGAGCATCGTGCCCGAGCACAGGTACTCGATCGCGCCAAAGCCCTGACGGATGCGCGCGATTCGCGCCAGTGCCTGGGTGATGATTTTTTCGGTTCGAAGCGACATGCGGCTTTACTTTTCAATTTCTGTCGTTAATAATAACGCCAGAATGGCAATTCTGCAAGACCCGCTGCAGCATCCAGCTCGCTTTGACCTTCAAAGCGAGCGCTTGGGGACCTTACCCCTTGTCAACCACTTCATCGAGCGCATCGGGCTGCACGACATGCTCAAGCGGCACGTCCCTTCCGATAAACGCTGCACGATTACCCATGCAAGTGCCCTGGGCGTGCTGCTGCGCTCGCTCATCGTCGAGCGTGAGCCGATCTACCGCCAGCAAGAGAGCGTGCACGGCTTTGCCAGCGGTATGTTCGGCATCCCTGAGAGCGACATGGACCACCTCAGCGACGACCGGCTCGGGCGCGCGCTCGATCACCTCTTTGACGCTGACCGCGCCGCCTTGCTCACCGAGGTGATCCTGGAGGTGGCGCAGCGCTTTGATCTGCGCTTTGACGAACTCCACAACGACAGCACCACGATCAGCTTTTGCGGCAACTATCGCCACGCCAGCGGGCGAACCATTCGGCAGCGAACAGCACCGGCCATAACGTTTGGGCACTCCAAGGCCCGACGCCCCGACCTCAAGCAGCTGCTGTTCATCCTCACCACAACGACGGACGGCAACGTGCCCGTGGCCTTTCGCTGCACCGACGGCAACACCAGCGACTCGCGCACCCACATCCAGAGCTGGAACACGCTGCGCACCATCGCCGGGCGCACCGACTTTTTGTACGTCGCGGACTCAAAACTTTGTTCCGTCGAAAATATGTACGAGATCACCAGAGCAGGTGGCCGCTTCGTGACCGTGATGCCGCGCAACCGCCTGGAGGACGCAGAGTTTCGCAAGTGGATGCAGACCAACACGCCCCAGTGGGAGTGTGTTTGGGATCGGGAGCACCCGCGCCGCCTGAGTGGCCCACGCGATCAATGGTACGTCTATCGCGCCCCACTCCTGTCAGCCGAGGTGTGCGTCGTGGTCTGGGTGTGGAGCACACTGCTCACGCTGCGCCAGGAGGCACGCAGGCGGGCCAACATCGCCGCGGCGACCCAAGAACTCACCGAGTTGCACCAACGCCTGGGCGGCGCCAAGGCACGGCTGCGCGGCGCCGGCGAGATCGACTCGAAGGTGGCCGACATCTTGGACAAGCACCACGTCAGCCGTTACCTCAAAGTCAAGCGCGTCGTGCGCCAAGAGCACCGGTTCAAGCAAACGCGCCGCGGTCGCCCCACGCCGGACATGGAGTACAAGAAAATAACCAAGCGCCGCTTCGATGTTGAGTGGCATACCGACGAAGACGCAGTCGCCTACGACCGCAAAAGCGACGGCGTCTATCCCCTCATGACCAACGACCGCAGCCTCTCACCGGCCCAGGTACTGGAGGCTCACAAGGGCCAGCCCATGATCGAGAAGCGCTTCGAGCAGGTCAAGACCGTGCACGAGATCGCCCCCGTCTTCCTCAAGGATGAGGGCAGGATCGAGGCCCTGTTCACCCTATACTTTCTGGCGCTACTCGTAGACGGACTTATCGAGCGCGAACTGCGCCGCCACATGAAGGAACAAAACATCGACGAGCTGCCCCTTTACCCGGAGCAGCGCCAGTGTGCCCACCCGACTACAGAACAGGTTCTGCGCCTCTTCAGCCTGGCACAGCGTCACAAATTGATCCAAGGCGGCAAGACCCTCCAGGTCTTCGAGTGCCAGCTCACAGAGTTGCAGCGTCAACTACTCGATTTGCTGGGCGTCCCGCAGCAGGCGTTTGGGCAACCCGCATAGGGCAGGAAATTCGCGCCAAATTGGTGGACCAACCTGCGGAAAGTACGACACGATGCTTCCGATGCACGCCGGCATCGCTTCCATCCGCTGACGCGTGGTGTTGCGTCGTTTAGTGAAACGCAAATGACGAAAACCTCCGCTCTGATGCAGAGGCTTGGAAACGAGGCGAAAACCTACTTTTCTTGTGCAGGCGGAATAGTTGGTCGCGGACTCGGAATCTTGGC
>JBKKAO010000436.1:0-4128 GCA_046714645.1 Burkholderiales bacterium
CGCAGAGCAACTGTTTCGTGTTCTACGCGAGGCAAGAGCAGGATGTCCTGTGTCCGACTCGAATGCTTGCATACAGGCCGTCGTGAATATGCCCGCAAAGCGCGGGCGCCCGTCAGTTCCTCACGATTAATTTGTCCTGCGGGACGGCGACCGGGGCAATGGTAGCTCTATCTTAACCGGCGAACCGAATGCCATAAGCCTGCGCTCGCTTTCTCGCTTTTCGTAACGTGCGATCGCCACGGCGGCGACCGCTAGTGCGATGTATATTCGGTTAATGCCAAGGAAGGGACTCGCCACGAGATGCCACAGACCGAGAATCAGAACGAAGGTACATGAGGCTTGCCAGCTGTCTGCCTGACTGCGAAACGCCACCCAGCGCAATGAGATGACAAGTCCCCAGGCGTACACTAAAAAGAACGCCGTCCCAAGCAGCCCTCCTTCAATCCAAGCTTGCAAGAATTGGGAGTGCGGTAGTAAGGATCTTCCAAAATCCACCGGCTCTTGAAAATTCCGTTGCTGGCGCCTCGCCTCCTCATCCAGCATACGGGCGAATCGAGTATCGGCGGCCCAGGACCCGTAGCCGATAAAGGGCGACTCGGTAATCGCCCGCCATGCAACCGTCAATCCGGCGATCCGCCCGGTATTGGAAAGCTCGCGGCGTTCCTCGTATTGTTGGTCCGTTCTGACCAATGCAGCAAAAAGGATCCAGGCCACACAAAAAGACACCAACAATACCGCGAGCCATTGGTACCCGCGAAGCGGAACCCGCCCATTTCGAAAGGAACAAAATAGAAGGAAACCCGCGGTGACTATCGCCGCCGCGCCAAGACTGCGATAGTCCAAATACAAACTCGCAACACCAAAACTTCCGACAATGAGTACCCCCATCTTGGCCGGGAGTAAGCTTGCGCACGCGACGATCAGAAATCCGGCGTAGTCGCCGTAACCATGCCCGCTCTTCCAGCTCGAGAACGGCACTCCCGCCGACATCAACGCCGCCACACCACCCACGCCGATTCCGAGCATGAACCACCACAGGTTCTTTCGTCCATGCGAAACTAGAAGCATCAAAGCGGCGCTATCGACAACCAAAGCAACAACGCGCCCCCATCCCTTCAGATATTGCCATGGCTCATTGGATGAAGAGATATCGGATAACAAGTAGCCGGTTAACGTCACCAAGCCTGCGCAGAAAAACCACAAAAAGGTCTCTCCGTCAAAGATCCGGCCCACCCCTTTAGCTAGGATCAAGATCAGCACGAACGAAACGAGTAATAACTCGGCCAGGAAGACCTCTCCGACCACATCGAGCCTAAGGTGAATTGCACAGCCACATGCAAAACTCAATACGGCCAGTAGGGTAGGGGAAAGGGACTCCGCGCCAGCCCTTGGGCCGGTGAACACTCTTCGCTTTGCCGCCGGACGGGTCATGGCCTGCACTCAAGGTGCTGCCAAGGGCACTATTCGCTGCGCAAGAACCGAAGCAATGACGCGATTGCCATCTGGATTCGGGTGAACGCCATCCCGGTATAGCGTAACGCCTCCCCGGCGGTCCATATCTTCGGTCGTTTTGGCGAAAGGCACCTTCATAGCGATCAACAAACCTTCCAGATTCGCGATCTCAATCTCTTGGCGTGCCATACGCGCTGGATGCTCTATCAAGACGAGCACTGGCTCTGTACCTTGACCTCGCACAACGCCAATCATGGATGCAATAGCTTCTCGTACGTTTCGTGCCATTTCACTAGAGTGCGCTTCGGGGGTTGCTCCAGGATCCGGGACGGACGCATGCCCCGATAGACGAGGCAAGACGTAACGAAATAGCAACTCCTGCAATCCAAAAATCGGGGCTTCGCTCGGAAAAGAAGGATGTGTACCCACGATACCGGCCGAGGCTGCTGGCTGAAACAAGTCGTACGTATTCAAGGTCCACACCAAGTAGCGCGAACCTAGGGTACCGAAGCGGTTTAACCAGCCCGCTTCGTTAGCCACCGCCCAGCCCGGAGAGGAAGCGTTCAGCACTTCCGCCTGCATGCCCCTCCGAGACAATTCCTCACCCAGCCGGTAGGGATACGTCTCGTTCTGGTCCATGACCGTCCCCCCGTTTGTGACCGAGTCGCCAAGACACAGGATACGAACGACGCCGGGTAGTGGTAAAGGGGAAGATGACTCGGATCTAAGACCCATGTCGTTATAGAAGACCCGGTTTCCGAAACGCCGGAGACTCTGGCTCGGAATTGGACGAAAACCGTAGGTCGTTACTTCGTATAACACTGGGGTGTGCAACCCCAACGCTCTGCATAATCCTTCCGCTGCCGATAAGAGGAGGACGCAAGCGATGACCACGCTCCACGGCCGAGTCTTCCATACCACCGCGCGTCCGGCGTTGTAACGCGCTATCAACACCGCGGCGTTCAGGCCCGCCCGTTCATGGCGAGGGGCAGAATCCCGCTGCGCCTACGATCCTGGGCCACTTCCTGCACGGTATCTTGGTCCACGCATTTATTGCCGCCCGCGTATCCGTAGACTAACGCGGTATCGCACAAGATATTGATCAATCGAGGTACGCCGCCGGTGTGTTCGAAGATCGCATGGCGAGCGTTCTCCGTGAACACGTCCCGGCCGTTGGCGCCCGCGACGCTGAGCCGGTGCTGAATGTAGGCGCTGGACTCCGCACGATCCAAGGGTTCGATGTGGTAATCGACTTGCACCCGTTGTGCCAGTTGCTCCAACTCGGGCCGCCGCAACATATCCCGCAAGCCGGGTTGGCCAATGAGCAACACTTGCAAAGTAGTCTTCTCCGTGTTGACGTTGGTCAGCATGCGCAGCGCCTCCAAGCCCTCGGCGCTGAAGTTTTGCGCTTCGTCGATGAGCAGTAGGGCATGCCGGTCGCGACGCGCCAGGTTGGCGAGGAATGTGTCGAACACGCCCAGGCTTTCCAATTCATCGGTTCCGCTGCTCTCCACGGAGAACGCGTGCAGCACACGCCTTAGTAAGTTGGCCGGAGTGGGATGAGCGTTGGCGATGGCACCCACGGCAGTCCCTGGCTTGATCTTGCGCAGGAGATTTCGCAACAAAGTGGTCTTACCGGTGCCTATGGCGCCGGTTACCACCGAGAAGGCCGCGGCTTGGATCAGTCCGTATTCCAGCAGATCTGCGGCAATGCGGTGCTGCCGGCTGAAATAGATGAATCCCGGTTCAGGCAAAAGCGAGAAAGGCCGTTTGTTCAATCCGAAGTGCGACTCGTACACCCCCGATTACCTCTTCCAAGACCACCGGCGCGGCGGCTCCACGATGGCGGCCTCGGCACGTCCTTCGACGTCCGCACGGCGCGATTTGTTGAGAACCGTACCCAATACCTGAGTCGATGCAAGGAGTTCCGTGGTTTCGCGCAAGCGATCACTATGCGTCACGCCTTCCTCCGCCACCAGCAGCACCGCATCGACGAAAGGGGCAAAAGCCAGGACGTCGGCCGCCGACAGCACGGGCGGTAAATCGAATACAACGATGCGTGAGGCATATCTCGACTTGAGCTCTTCCACCAAATGCATCATGAGTTGCGAGCCCAGCAACTCGCTGGAGTTTGGAATCGGACGCCCGCCCGGCAGAATGACGAACTTACCGATACCCGGATTAACCAGAATGTCCTCGATCCGCGCGCCCGCCGTCAAGTACTCGGATAGACCCGGCGCCGGCGGCAATCCGAAGTAGTGATGCACGCCAGGGTTTCGCAGATTGGCATCCACCAGCAGGACTGTTTGGTCGACCTCCGAGGCGAGGCAGCACGCGAGGTTGATGGCGGTGAGCGTCTTGCCTTCATTGCGCCCTGGACTGGTCACCGCCAAAACTTGGTGTTCCTTCTCGCGCATTTTTTGCAGCACCTGCGTGCACAGAATCTTGTAAGCATCTACATACGGGCCGGGCAAGAAGGCGCTGACCACCCGGCGCGCGCGCAGCAGATCCAGCGAGACCTCGACCGTACGCGTGCGGCTATAGACGATACTTTCGGGGGACAAGACTGGCGGTGCTTCGGCATGCCGCCCGGCGCGGTCGCTCAAACGAGTCACACTGTAACCTTGATCGAGTTCCTGCCGGGCGCGCATCAGCGCGTCGCTAATTTTTTGCATG
>JBKKAO010000437.1:0-3400 GCA_046714645.1 Burkholderiales bacterium
GGTGGAGACATCAATGCGGTGCCCATGGATGTAGCCCTGTTCCATTCGGTAAAGGACGGCTTCGCGCTGGCGACGCAGCAGCGCGGGTTGATCGGCGTCCTGGTCAACAACGCCGGTCAGGTAAGCAGCCAGGCCTTCGGCAAGACGGATGAGGAAACCTGGCAGCGTACCTTGGACGTGAATCTCTCTGGCGTATTTCGCTGCACACAGATCGCATTGCCAGACATGCTCGCCAGTGGTTGGGGAAGGGTGGTGAACATCGCCAGCACGGCGGGTTTGGTGGGTTACGCCTATGTCGCCGCTTATTGCGCATCGAAACACGGCGTCATCGGATTGACGCGTGCGCTGGCGAAAGAACTCGCCATGAAACCCATCACGGTGAACGCGGTGTGTCCGGGTTATACGCAGACTGACATGGTTCGCCAAGCGGTGGCCACCATTCAGCGCAAGACGGGGCGCACCGAGGAAGAGGCTCGCGCCGCCGTCACCGCCAACAATCCACAAGGCCGCTTGGTACGGCCGGAAGAAGTGGCCAATAGCGTGATGTGGCTATGTTTGCCGGGTTCGGAATCGGTGACGGGGCAAGCCATCTCCGTCTCCGGGGGCGAGGTCATGTAGATCCGCACGACAGCATCGATCCAAACCAAATCATAAGGAAACTGAAATGAATCGTGTGTTCCATGCCGCCGCCCTTGGAGTAGTGCTGGCCTCGTGGCAAGTCCGCGCGGAAATCATCCTGACCGCGTCGAGCTGGGTGCCGCCCACTCACACCTTGGCGCTGAGCCAAGGCAAGTGGTGCGAGGAAGTCGCCAGGGCGACCTCGGGCCGCGTGAAATGCAACATCCTGCCCAAGCCCGTGTCGGCGCCGTCCTCGACTTTCGATTCGGTGCGCGACGGGCTGGCCGACATTTCCTTCGGCGTGCCGGGGTATACGCCGGGGCGTTACGTCTTTACTCAGATCGCCGAGCTGCCTTTCTCGGGAGATTCGGCCGAATCCATGTCGGTAGCCTATCAGCGCATTCACGAACGCCACTTCGCCAAGTTCAACGAACACAAGGGGCTCAAAGTTATCGCGGTCTTTACCCACGGTCCCGGCAACGTCTACAACACCAAGCATCCCATCAATACCGTCGCGGATTTGCAAGGTCTCAAGTTCCGCGTCGGCGGGGGTATCGTCAACGATATCGGCAAGGCACTGGGCGCCAACGTGACGGTGAAGCCGGCCACGGAATCCTATGAGTTGCTCTCCTCCGGCGTCATGGATGGTGTGCTCTTTCCGGCGGAGACCATCGCCTCATTCAAGTTGGACAAGGTCATCAAGTACGCTACCTTGTTTCCCGGAGGTCTGTACAACACGAGCTTCGCTCTGGTGATGAACGAAGATACTTGGAAGCGCATCCCGAAAGCGGACCAGGATATCGTGGCGAAGCTCTCGGGCGAGCACGCGGCCCGGCTCTTCGGGCGCGGGTGGGACGAGGTGGACAAGCGCGGCAATGAAGCGATGGTGGCGGCCAAGGTGCAAGTGCTCACGGCTAGCAAGGCGCTCATAGAAGCCGTCAAAGCAAAGACGTCCTTGGTGGACGACAAGTGGTTCGCCGACGCCAAAACCAAGGGACTGGCCAATCCCCAGCAGGTGTTGGAAGAGTTGCGTGCCGAGATCAGAAAGCACTAACGAGATGCGACCCGCCTTGGTATTTCGCGCCTAAGTCATGCGTAAATTCGAATCCATCTTCGGCGTGGGCGCGGCGGCGGCGCTGTTCCTCATGATGGCGTTGACCTTCTGCGACGTCATCGCGCGCAAACTGATCGGCAATTCCATTGTGGGTTCGACGGAACTCACCGAAGTTTTGATGTTGCTGACCATTTTTCTCGGCTTGCCGGTCACATCATTACGCGGCGAGCACGTGGTTTTCGATCTGCTCGATGCCTGGCTTCCGCGCTGGGGGCGGGAGCTTCAACATCGCATCGCGCACTTGTTTTGCATCGCGGCGTTATCGGGAGGCGCCTGGCTCGTCGAGCTAAGAGCGATGCGCACGGTGGAGGACGGCGATCTGACGGCGCAATTGGGAATACCGGTCGGACCATTGCATCACATGGCAGCGGCGCTTTTGCTGTTGACGGCGCTCATGCATCTGTATCTGCTGCGGCATCGACCTGCGGAGAAAAAGCGTGGCTGAAGCTGGACTCGGCTTTCTCGCCATGTTCGCGTTGATGGCGCTGCGTGTGCCCATCGCTTTCAGCATGGGCATCGCGGGTCTGGCCGGTATCGGACTCATGCGCTCCTGGCCGGCGGCATTCTCCTCCAGCACTACGGAAATTCTCGACATCGCCAAGTACACGCTTTCCGTGGTGCCCTTGTTCGTGCTCATGGGCAACTTCGTCACGCGTGCCGGAATGTCCCGTGAACTTTATCGAGCGGCCTACTCCTTCATCGGCCACCGGCGCGGCGGGCTCGCCATGTCCACGATTCTGGCCTGCGCTGGGTTTGGCGCCATCTGCGGTTCCTCCATCGCCACCACTGCGACCATGGCTCGGGTGGCGATGCCCGAGATGCGGCGCTTCAACTATCGAGATTCTTTTGCCGCCGGCGCCGTCGCCGCCGGCGGCACATTGGGAATTCTCATTCCGCCCTCGGTCATCATGGTGATCTACGGCATCATGACCGAGACCAGCATCGGTGCATTGTTCGCCGCTGGGATCGTGCCGGGAATCATCGCCACCGTGTTTTATTTGGCTACGATTGTCTATGTCACCGCGCGCCAGCCGGCGCTGGGGCCTCCGGGCGAGCGTACACCCTGGGTAGGCCGTCTGGTCGCGCTGAAGCAGATCTGGACAGTGGTGTTGTTATTCGTGGTGGTGCTTGGCGGTATGTATGGCGGATGGTTTACGCCGACTGAAGCTGCCGGTGTGGGCGCGATGGGCGGATTCTTGTTCGCCCTAGTACGTGGCCATCTGAGTTTCGCGTTGCTGCGCGACGCGTTGACGGAATCTTCGCGCACGACGGCCATGTTGTTTACCATCGTGATCGGCGCTTCCATCTTCGCCAGTTTCGTCAATTACACGAGCTTACCGGACGACCTCAAGAACTTCGTCCTGCAATTGCACGTCTCGCCCATGGCGGTCGTGCTGGTCATTTGCCTCATCTACATTGCCTTGGGCACGGCGATGGAGGAACTGTCGATGATCCTTCTGACCGTGCCTATCTTCTTTCCATTGGTCATGGCCTTGGGATTCGACCCTGTCTGGTTCGGCATCCTCATCGTGTGCGTGGTGGAGATCGGCATGATTTCGCCCCCCGTGGGAATGAATGTGTTCGTGTTGAGTAGCGTGTTGCCTGACATTCCCACCAGTGCGATCTGGCGCGGTGTTGCACCGTTCCTGTGGCGGATGTGTTTCGCAT
>JBKKAO010000438.1:0-2803 GCA_046714645.1 Burkholderiales bacterium
AACCACTGGCGAGCATGTCTGGCAATGCGATCTGTGTGCAGCGAAATACGCCAGAGAGATTCACCTCCAAGGTACGCTGCCAGGTTTCCTCATCCGTCTTGCCAAAGGGCTGGCTGCTCACTTGACCCGCATTGTTGACCAGGATGCCGATCAACCCGCGCTGCTGCTTCGCCAGCGCGAATCCGTCCTTTACCGAATGGAACATGGCTACATCCATGGGCACCGCATTGATGTCTCCACCCAGGCTCCTTGCCGCGCTATCGAGAATTGCTTGATCACGTCCGGTAATCGTGACACGCGCACCGTGGGCAAGTAATGCTTGCGCAACGGCGTACCCGATGCCTCGGCTGCCGCCGGTTACAAGAGCGTGTTTTCCAAAGAGTACAGTGTTGTCTCTCATTGCAGTACATCTCCCCATCCGCTGCCCATCGTGTTTTGGCTTCCGCGTAACCTAAAGGTTAGCGTTCGCCGCAATAAGATGCGTCGCATCGTATTGTCCTTCGTGCTCTTCGTGTTTCCTTCGTGATCCTTCGTGTTTAGAGAGTCAAGGGTTTGCACTTCACACCTCCAATAATTTCGTCGCGATTTCCTGTGGCGTCAATCCAATGCTCGCCGCGGCGATCTGGCGCTGGCGCTCCAGGTTGCGCTCGAGCTGCTGCTTGCCGGCCAGATACTGCTTGGGCCAGGAAACATCCTCGTATCCCAGCCTCGCCACCTCGTTCAGCGTCCAGGCAGGGTTCGCCAGGTGCGGACGCGCCACGGCACACAGGTCCGCACGGCCGGCGGCGATGATGCCGTTGACGTGATCCGCCTCGAAGATGGCGCCCACCGCCAGCGTGGCGATGCCCGCTTCGTTGCGAATGCGATCCGAGAAGGGTGTTTGATACATGCGCCCGTAGAGGGGCTTGGCGATGCGCGTGGTCTGTCCCGACGAGACATCGATCATGTCGCACCCGGCCGCCTTGAACAGGCGCGCAATCTCCACCGCATCGTCCGGCGTATTGCCACCCGGAGCCCAATCGTGCGCCGAGATTCGCACCGACATGGGCCGCTCTTGCGGCCAGACTTCGCGCATGGCGCGGAACACTTCGAGCGGATAGCGGCAGCGAGCGGCCAGATCACCCCCGTATTCGTCTTCTCGCAGGTTGGTCAGCGGACAGATGAAGGCAGACAGGAGATAGCCGTGCGCGCAATGCAACTCCAACCAATCGAAGCCCGCATGGGCAGCGCGCAGCGTGGCGGCAACGAACTCATCCTTGACCTGCGCCATGTCGTCCTGGGTCATGGTGCGCGGAATCTGATTCTGTGGTCCATAGGGCACGGGAGAGGGGCCGAGCACAGGCCAGTTATTTTCGGTGAGCGGTTCGTCTACTTGCTCCCAACCAAGCTGCGTCGAACCCTTGGGGCCGGAGTGTCCGATCTGCATGGCAATTTTCGCTTCCGTTTCCCCATGCACGAAATCGGCGATGCGCTTCCATGCATCGCGCTGGGTGTCATTCCACAAGCCTGCACAGCCGGGCGTGATCCTGCCCTCGGGCGAGGGACAAGTCATCTCGGCGAAAACCATTCCCGCGCCCCCTAACGCGCGTGCGCCGAGATGTACCAAGTGGAAGTCCCCGGGTACTCCCTCCTTGGCGCAGTACTGCGCCATCGGTGACACCACGACTCTATTTTTCAGCGTCACACCGCGCAGCCGATAGGGCACCAGCATGGGAGGCGGCGGTCTCTTCGCGTAAGAGGGCGCACCCATGCGCTGCGCGGTCCAGGCTTCGAAGCGCTCGACGTAATCCTTGTCGCGCAGCCGCAGATTTTCGTGGGAGATACGCTGCGAGCGTGTCAGCAACGAATAGGCGAACTGCTCCGCTTCCATGGCGGTGTAGCGCTTGACGTTCTCGAACCACTCCGTGCTATTGCGCGCCGCGCTCTGAATCTTGAGCACTTCGATGGTACGCACGCCGCCGTAGCGCTCAAGCACCCCCAGAATGTCCACCCGGCCCTTCTCCGGCATGCTGCGCGCTAGCTCGATGGCATCTTCCAGCGCCAACTTGGTGCCAGCGCCAATGGAGAAATGCGCCGTGTGCGCGGCATCCCCCATCAACACCACGGGTACGTAGCGGCCCTGAGTCAAATTGATGTGCACCCAGGAATGGCACACCACCCGAGGAAACTTGATCCAGATGGCGGAGCCACGCAAATGCGATGCGTTGCTCATCAAGCGGTTGCCATGGAGATAATTGGCGAACACACGCTCGCAATAGGCGATGCCCTCCTCCTGGCTCATCTGATCGAGTCCGGCTTTGAGCCAGACCTCCTCGGGCGTCTCGACGATGAAGGTGGACATCTCGCCATCGTACTGATAAGCGTGCGCCTGAAACCAACCATGCTCGGTTTCTTCGAAGGCGAAGGTGAAGGCCGCGAACTGCTGCTTCGTACCCAGCCAGACAAAGCGGCATTTGCGCGCATCCACGTCCGGCATGAAGGTTTCGGCGTAGCGAGCACGAATGCGGCTGTTGAGGCCATCGCTCGCAACCAGGAGATCGGCGTGGTACTCCTCGGCGATCTCCTGGTCGTCTGTCACGTCACACTCAAACACCAAGCGCACGCCCAGCCCCTGGCAGCGCTCTTGAAGAATGTCGAGCAAGCGCCGGCGCCCGATTCCGCAGAACCCATGACCACCCGATGTGATCACCCGTCCCTTGAAATGAACGCCGATATCGTCCCAGTGGTTGAAGCTTTCCAGAATTGTGCGGGCGCTGGTATCGTCGGCTTGAACGAGATTACCTAGGGTCTGATCCGAGAACAC
>JBKKAO010000439.1:0-3457 GCA_046714645.1 Burkholderiales bacterium
CCGCGCTCGCCCCGTGTAGTGCAGACCTTTGGGGGTCACCCTATGATTATTCAATCACTTGGCCCGTTCGAACCCGGCGAATCCGCGAAGTCGGGTTAGCGTTCAATCGCGGACACTGGGCCATCGAGAGCGTTCACTACATCATCGTGCCGGAACTACGATGAGGATCGCAGCCGCATCCGCACCGGCTTCGGCCCCGAGAACATCACCCGCCTACGCCGCTTCGCGGTCGGCGTGCTCAAGTCCTTCCAAAAACCCACTCACTCGATCGCCGAGATGATGCGAACGCTTTGTTTCCGTACACGCATGGTCTTCGATTACTTGCGCATGACGAAAAACTCAACCAACGCGCCAAAGGGGGATTGAGAACAAATTTACCGTGCATAGCGGGTATAAGGAAGCCTCCTGGCAGCAGCAAAGCCGCTGCGATTCCGCCCCAGGAGGTGGCTTGGCGTTGGAGTTAGACTTCCTGCCATGCCAATTTTTCGATCCACGTTTTTTTCGAGCCTGCTGCAGTCCTCTCCGCTGCGGCACCGGCGCTTTCGCCTTTTCTACTTTGGCTCGGTGGCTACGGCGTTGGGCTTCACCATGCAAGCCACCATCGCGGCATGGCTGATGGCGACGTTGACCCCTTCGGCGTTCATGGTCGCACTGGTACAAACTGCAAGCGCCTCTCCTGCTCTACTTTTCGGACTGGTGGCCGGCGCGCTCGCCGATATCATCGACCGGCGTCGCGTGTTGCTCGCTGCGCAAATCTTGCTGCTCAGCGCCACTGCGGTACTGGGCGCGGCGGCCGTTGCCGGTTGGGTGGGACCCGCGTCGCTGCTTGCACTGACCTTTCTAATCGGCATCGGATTTACCTTCTACTTGCCGACCCAACAAGCGATGATCAACGATCTGGTGCCTCACGCGGAGCTCGCCCCCGCGGTGGCACTTGGTGCGGTGGCATTCAGTGGCTCGCGCGCCGTGGGGCCGGCACTCGCCGGGGCGATGGCTGCGTGGATGGGCTCGGGCTATGCATTGGTGGCGAGCGCGCTGTTGTTCATCGGCATGATCCTCGCTGCCCGTGGACTGCGCAGGTCCGCTTCCGCTATCCTCGGCACACCCGAGACGCTGCTCTCCGGTATCCGCAGCGGCATGCGCTACGCGCGCCATTCCCCAGCGCTGCGCGCAATGCTGCTGCGAAACGTAAGCTTCAGTATTTGCGCCAGTGCACTGTGGGCGCTGCTGCCGGTGGTCGCGCGCGATCAACTCGGCATGGGCGCTGGAGGATTTGGACTGTTGTTCGCTTTCTTCGGTGCCGGCGCGGTCGCTGCAGCTTTCCTGATTCCTCCGCAATTAAGGCGCGTGTCGCTGAATACCGTGGTCAACGCGGGATTCCTGCTGTGGGCTGCAGCAACGTTGCTCGTGGCGTCGACATCGGTCCTCGCTTTGGCCCTGATGGGCACACTAGGGGCGGGTGCGGCTTGGGTGAGCGTGCATTCGAGCCTGTCGGCCGGGACCCAAACTTCGGCACCCGCCTGGGTGCGAGCGCGAGCGCTCGCCACGAATCTGGTGGCCTTTCAAGCAAGCATGGCATTCGGCAGCGCGCTCTGGGGTGGGTTAGCCGCGATGACGAGCACGCGTATCACGCTTGCCATTTCGGGAGGCCTCCTGCTCCTGCTTCTCGCCCTCAACCGCCGGGTTCGCGTGACGCTTGGAACGGAGTCCGATCTGAAGCCCGGAGTGCAGCTACCGGAACTCGTCGTAGTCGGTGACAACCCCCTACCCGACGACGGCCCGGTACTCATCCAGATGGAGTACCGCATCGACCCCGAGAATCGCGCGGCGTTCTTACAAGCCATTTACAAGGCCGCACCGGCCCGGCGTCGCAACGGCGCGAGCGCGTGGCGCATCTACCGTGATCTCGAGAACGAGGGCGGCTTCGTGGAGCGTTTCGTCATCACCTCCTGGGCGGAATACGTGCGATTGCGCGCCCGCCTGACCTTCGCCGATCAAGAACTACAGACCCGCGTGATGCAGTTGCAGCGAGCCGGCGTGCCGCTGCGCATCTCAAGGCTGATCGGGGTTGGACTGGAGGATCCGGTCCCGGAGTCCAATCAGGGAGACGCGGGCCAAACCGGATAGACCAGTTGGCGAGGATCGCGGAAGGAACCGAGTTCGCCATCCACGTGGCACCCGCTTGAAAGTGCGGGGCTAACTAGGTGACAGACCAATATTGTTCGCAAGTCGTATTCAGGGGTCTGGTGCGCGCTCGTAGCGCAACAAAACAAGTGCCCGATCATCAGGTTCGCAGTATGCTCGCGGCCATGGCTTCGTTCAACAGCCCAACCCGGTGCTCAAGCGGGGCGGCCGACAGCGGCACTTTGCTTGCTGTTGGCCGCCCGCTTACATCTGCGTTAGGCGGCTTGGAAGCGAAGCCCGAGCGAGTGCAAGGAAGCACTAAGAAAGCAGGGGGCCTGTAATCATGAACGCGACGAGTGCCGTTCTCCTAGAGTTTAATCCTGAACGCGATGACCTGGGTAAGGACAAAGAGCTTAGAGACGGGCTGTCCGTTGCCGTGCAGATCGGGGATACCCTCTGGGTCACCAACGACGAAACGATCAGCCTCGAACGGCTCTCCCTCGTCAAGGGAGGTAACACCGGCCCCTACAGATATGGCCGGCATCACAAGCAGTTCTCACTCGATGACTACCTTCGGCTTCCAGTACCGCCTACTTCTGATCCCGCGGACCTGGAAGAGGTGGACGTGGAAGGGCTGGTCTACGAAGACGGCTATCTCTGGCTGGTGGGATCACACAGCCTGAGGCGCAGAAAGCCGAAACCGAAGAATGCAGCCGAGAAGGCCCAGAAGCAATTGGCTAAGGTACGCAGTAACGGTAACCGTTACCTTCTGGCCCGCATCCCCGTAGTGGAAAGCGATGGGACGTACACGTTGGCGAAAGAAAATACGCACAACGGGAAGAAGCGCACCGCCGCCCAACTGCATGGTAACGACCAGGGTAACGACCTGACCGAGGTATTGAGAAGGGACGAGCATCTGGGATCGTTCTTCGCGATCCCAGGCAAGGACAATGGGTTCGATATTGAGGGATTGGCCGTGGCGGGCGAGCGTCTCTTCATTGGGCTGCGCGGGCCGGTCCTTAGTGGCTGGGCGGTGATCCTGGAAGTGGAACTCGAGGAGGATCACGAGCAGCCATCTACTCTGAGGTTGAAGGCAATTGGACCGAAAAAGCGCCTTTACCGAAAGCATTTCCTCCACCTAGGCGGTCTCGGTATCCGCGAACTGTGCGCACAGGGCTCGGATCTGCTGATCCTAGCAGGTCCGAGCATGGATCTCGACGGCCCAGTCACCGTCTTCCGATGGCCGGAAGGTACAAAGCCGAAAGGGGAGAATGTGGTTCCCGCCAGCAAGCTGGCGCGAGTTCTGGATGTGCCCTACGGCCAGGGCGTAGAC
>JBKKAO010000440.1:0-7018 GCA_046714645.1 Burkholderiales bacterium
CCGATGGAAATTCGGCTATGCCGAGCAGGTGACGCTCACCGTGGCATGCCTGATTCACTTAGTTCCGCTTCGGGCCGGATGTGTGCTCCTGGTCATGCCAGGGATCGCCAGCGTCCATTTCGACTTCCGCGTGCATTGCGCGGTATGCATCCTGATTGCCGCCATACTCTGGACGCGGGCGCGCGAGCGCGGCCAGCCAAGCAAGCGCAATGCGGCCTTCACCCGTCTTGCCGCCGTCGGTGTTGTTAGTGGCGTCCTGATCATCGGCGGACTGCGAGCGACCGAGAGCGACTATGCCTCGCAGCGCCGCGACGCGTCGAACATCGGTCGCCAGGTAGGAATCGTCTTCGGTCTGAAGGCCGTGCTCAATTCACCCCTCCTGGGATACGGATCGTGGGGCAAGAACGCGGAACTCGCGGTACTTCACCGGCAGGCCCTGAGCGATGTTGCGGGACCCGACTACAACTATGCCACGTCAGGCAGCACGTCCGGTGTCCATTCCCAAATTCTCCAATCGTGGGCCGAGGGAGGTATTCTGGGAGCCGCTTTCTTTCTGACTTTCGGCTGGCACTTGTTGCGTAATCTTCGAGCGGCTGTGCTGGAGCGGCCGATCGATGCCATATCGCCAATTGTTCTGTATTTCTATCTTTACAGTATTTGGCACCTAGCAATGAGCCCATTCTCGGCGCACATCAGATTGTTCATCGCGCTGGGTGCGGTATGCGTCGTTCTTGTGGTTGCGGAGCGGCAAACGCTTGGGAGACCTTCATGAATACTCAGTCAAACTCATCCGGACAGGGATTGCCGTTGGGGGCCAAATTGCGTGAAGGCTATCAATTTTTCAGGATGCGCGTTGAAGGTACGGCGCACGTCCCAATCGGTTGATCGCGATGCAAAGCATGGGATTGCGGTATCTGACCGAGGAGGTACGCGCGGAGCTTGCGGCGCGTTTTGGATAGAAAGGACTCTTTTGCGATCGATACTCTGTCCATCCTGCGAATGCCCCGACTGTGCGATCGTCGGTCCCATACCCGATAGCAGCCGATTCGCGGGAACGGTACTCACTGAAGCGATTCCTGGGGGGTCGCTGTACACGTGCCGCCAATGTGCCCTGTGGTTCCGCTATCCCCGGCTGCCCAAGAGAGCGTTGGATTGCTTGTATGCGCTCGGTTCGGCCAATGTTTGGGCGCGCGACGCCTCGCTGCGCGCCGATTGGGATGGGATCAAATCTGTCCTTCACGAACTCGTTCCCAGCGGAAGAGTGCTCGACGTGGGGTGTTTTGACGGTGAATTGCTGAGCGGTTTGGGGCCGGCCTATGCCTTGTTTGGCGTAGAGCTCAACGCAAAAGCGGCGGAATTGGCGCGACGCCGGGGCATCACCCTTCTACAGCCCGACTTTGAAGATTTGAGATGTTGCGATCAGCGTTTCGACGCCATTATCGCCACGGACGTCGTGGAGCACACCTATGACCCAAGTCGCTTTTTGCGCGACTGCGCCAGGCTGCTCGCACCCCGCGGGATCCTGCTCATGTCCACGGGCACCACGGATGCGTGGACATGGCGGCTGATGAAAGGAGGATATTGGTATTGCGTGAACGCGGAGCATGTTTCTTTCGTCAACGAGGCTTGGGTGAGGAAGGTGTGCTCGCAGCTGTTACTGGATGAAGTGTGCATTCGCCGTTTTGCTCACGACAAGTCCCTTTCCCTTTGCGTGAAGCAAACGCTGCTCAACGTGGCCTATCGCTTGTCACCGCGGGCGTTGGCGGCAGTCAAGCGCGCGCTGGCCAGGGATCCGCTGACCCGGGAGCGGCCCGAGTTGAGGAATGCTCCCCCTTCATGGTCGACCGCAAAGGATCATATGTTGTTCGCATTGCGAGCGCGAGGGTAGAGGCGCGTGCTTGGGAAATAGAGCGAAAATTGAGGGGCCCGCTTCCGCGACTGCATCGCCGATAGGGCTGACAGCCGCCGGGGCATGGACGCTCATTGCCCGCATCGCGTTTGCAGGATGCGGCCTTCTGGTGAACATCATGCTCGCGCGCATGATGGTGCCGGAGGAGTTCGGTGTTTACCTTCTCACGGTGAGTGTCGTGTCTTTGCTGGTTATTGTCAGTCAGCTCGGGTTGCAAGTGTCCGTGGTGCGGTTCGTTTCGGAAGCCATGTCCGGCAATGGCCGCGATGAGCCAACGGACATTGCATTGAAGTGCGCTTTGATTGGACTCGCGGGCGCGACGCTAACCGGCGTCGTCTTTGCGCTGGGCGGCCACAACATCGTGGTCCGGCTTCTGGAAGCGCCGGGGCTTGCGGATCACGCCAATCTCATCGTCTTGTGGGTCGGCGTGGCGGCGCCGCTTGGTATCCTGGCGGAATCGTTCCGTGGGTCCCAGCAGTACCGCCTATCGGCGTTGTTCGGCGGCCTGAGCTCGACCCTGATCATGCTCTTTTGCGTGTTGTCGCTTTACGCGATGCACAGCCGGATCAGTCTGGAGTTGATTCTTTCACTGTGTGCGGGGGCTTCGGCATCGAGCTTGCTGATGGCGTTGTTTTACGCACTCGCTGGCCGGGAGCCGGTATCCATGAAGGCGGACAAATCCATCGGTGAACTGCTGCGCGTATCGTTGCCCTTGATGATCATGAGTCTTGCCACTCTCGTGACGACGCAAGCGGATCTGTGGGTCGCGGGCTCGCTGTTGGACAAGAGCGATGTCGCAGCCTACGGTATCGCGTCCCGCCTTGTGCAGTTGGTCCTGATGCCGTTGCTTGTCGTAAACGCGATAATGGCCCCGGTCATCGCACAATTCCATGCAGAAGGAGCCAGGGCCAGGTTGCAGCGTGTCCTCGGCGCGTACGCTGCCCTGGGGGCTTTGCCTGGAATAGTGGTGCTTGCTCTATTCTCGTTCTTCGCGGCGCCGGTCCTGACGCTGCTTTATGGGGAAGTTTATGGCCGCGCCGCGGATTGTCTGGTGCTATTGAGTCTCGGACAATTGATCAATTCCTTCTGCGGGCCGGCGGCAACCGTGCTGATGATGTCCGGACGCGAGCGTGCCGTGATGATCGTTAGCGTTGGGACTGCGGTCATAACGGTCCTGGGCGGTCTTGTTCTCGGGAGACTATACGGTATGGAGGGCGTTGCCGCAGCTGCCGCCGCAGGGTCTAGTATCCATGGCGCACTGTGTTTGTTTTGGGTCAGACGCTCCTTGGGAATTTGGACCTACCCGAGATTCGCCGATTTACGGCGCAACCTCGCGGGTGCGCAAGCAATGAGACGTCGTCAGCGGGACGCGCCATGAGGATTTCGATCGTTACCATTTCCTACAACCAGGGAACGTACCTTCAGGAGTGCATCGATTCGGTGGCTTCGCAGAAGAGGTCTGGTGATGAGTACGTCGTTGTCGATCCGGGCTCCACGGACGAGAGCCGCGCCACTATCTTGAAGAGTTCCGCTGGCACCATTGACCGCGTGTTGTTGCAGCCCGATCGCGGGCCAGCCGACGGACTGAACAAGGGATTTGCGTTGGCGAGCGGAGATATCCTGGGGTACGTGAACTCCGATGACCGCCTAGTGCCGGGTGCGCTGCAGTTCGTGCGCGAGTTCTTCATTGGCCATCCGCACGTCGACGTCCTGTGCGGGGCGATTCGAATCATCGATGAACAAGGCAAGGCCGCGGTTAGAAAACGCACGGCGGATCGCTTCGATCTGCGGCGCTATGCGGCGGGGATCTGCACTGTCGGCCAGCAGGCCACTTTCTTTCGCCGGCGGGCTTTCGAGGCCGCGGGTGGTTTCAACGCCGGCAATCGCATTTGCTGGGATGGAGAGTTGTTGGTGGATCTCGCCTTGGCCGGCGCGCGCTTCGCCACCGTGCGCCAGGCGTTGGGCGACTTCCGTATCTATGGCGCGTCCATCACCGGTTCAGGCAAATTTACCGCCAAACTATGGGCCGAGCACGCCAGAATCGGCGAGAAAATCACGGCGCGCGGTGTTCCGCTTTACTCGCCACGCGAGACCAGATGGCAGCGGATTTTCTACAAGCTGAATTTCTGGCGGCACATCGGTTATTACTTCGTCGGATAAGGACTTGAGCGCCGGCGCGCGTTATACCGAGAAGCAGGCACTCTAGGTGTCCAGAGCGACGCGCGCTTTCTGGAGTACGCACCCATGCGATGGTTGTCAAGTTACGGGCGTTGACTACGACAAGACTTGACTATGCCATGCCGGCACGCTTAATCTTCGCGCCTAATTTTAACCACCACGAGGCCGGGTATGAATCCGATTAATACGGTATTAGCCAGAATACAGAAGCATCCAGATCGCCCGTCGTCAGAAGTGCTGTGCTCGCTCCTGGTGGCGTTAGACACCGGAGAGCCTTTCAACTTCAAGCAACTCTACAATGTTCTCAACTACGAAGAATTCACGCTGGCGATCTCGGTCATGGGCGAGTGGCGGCTCGAAGAGCGGTACGTCAAGAAAGGCGAGTTGAGCTCCGCGGCGTCCGAACCCATGAGGTGTCTCTCAATCTGGAGCAAGCTCCGAGAGGACGCTTTCGGATCTATGTAAACGGGTGTCCTGCGGCTCTAGATCCTGTCCTTCAAGTATACGAGAGCCATCTCTTTGGTAGTGCAGACGCCGCACCCTTTTTTGCACCCGAGAGCCTCTCTAGTGCGACAGCAACGCAAACGACATCCCACCGACATATCGCGTTAACTCATCGCTCGTATGATGTCCTCGTCTGACCTTACCAACGAGGCTTTTCGTGTCCGATGAGTCGCACAACGCACGACGCCAGTTCCTGAAGACCGCCATCGTTGGCGGTGCGGTGGTCGCGGGCGATATGCCCCGCATTCTGATGGCCCAAACCGGACCTGCTGTCATCACCGCCGAGTCCGCCAGACCTCAAACGCACCAAGGTCTGCAGATCGGAGACGTGCTGTGCGATCGCGCCATCCTGTGGAGCCGGACGGATCGCGCCTCGCGAATGTTCGTGGAGTACGCCTTCAACGACCAGTTTCGCGATGCCGTCAAGCTGCGCGGACCTCACGCCATTGGTGTGGCGGATTACACCGCCCGCGTCGATCTCACCCGGCTGCCGCCCGCCCGCGATGTGTTCGTGCGCGTCAAGTTCCAAAGTGTGGAAAACGCCAATGCCGAGAGCGACTGGATAACGGGGCAGTTTCGCACCGCGCCGCGTGGAAGAACCGGTGTGAAGTTTCTCTGGTCCGGCGATACGGCAGGGCAGGGATGGGGCATCAATTCGGATTTCGGCGGCATGAAAATCTATGAAACCATGCGGCAAGAACAGCCGGATTTTTTCATTCACTGTGGCGACACCATCTATGCCGATGGACCTATCCAAGCGGAGGTCCTGCTTCCCAATGGCGGCGTGTGGCGTAACCTCACCACCGATGCCAAGAGCAAAGTCGCCGAAACCCTCGGCGAGTTTCGCGGGAACTATGTGTATAACTTACTCGACGAGAACGTGCGCCGCTTCAACGCCGAGGTTCCTCAGCTTTGGCAATGGGACGACCATGAGGTGGTCAACAACTGGTCATCATCGAAGGACTTGAGCGACGATGCGCGCTATGCCGTAAAGCAAGTGCCGCTGCTCATCGCCCGCGCGACCCGAGCCTTCGTCGAATACGCGCCCATGCGCTGGTACTCACAGGAAGAAGAAGAGCGCATCTACCGGCGCATTCCCTACGGCCGCAGCTTGGAGGTCTTCATGATCGACCTGCGCAGCTACCGCGGACCCAACACCTTCAACCGCCAGGTCGTGCCGGGCCCCGAAACCACCTTCTTGGGCAAGCCTCAGTTGGACTGGCTCAAGCAAGGACTCAAATCCTCGCGCGCCACTTGGAAAGTGATCTCTTCGGATATGCCGCTTGGTCTGCTGGTGGGCGATGGCAAGGATGCCCAGGGCCGGGATCGCTGGGAGAACGGCGCCAATGGCGACGGACCTGCGCTGGGACGCGAGTTGGAGATCGCCGAGTTGCTGCGCTTCATCAACCACCACAAAATCCAGAACGTGGTGTGGATCACGGCGGACGTGCACTACACCGCCGCTCACTATTACGATCCCAACAAGGCGGTGTTCAGCGACTTCGAACCCTTCTGGGAATTTGTATCGGGTCCTTTGAATGCGGGCAGCTTCGGCCCCAATGGACTGGACAACACCTTCGGTCCCCAGGTGGTGTTTCAGCGCGTACCGACGGAGCCCAACGCTCCGCCCTCGGCTGGCTATCAGTTCTACGGGCAGATGGAAATCGATTCGCGCTCGCGCGAACTCACCGTGAGCTTGAAAGACATCGACGGCGGGACTCAGTTCTCGAAGGTACTGCAACCGAAAGGTCCCTGGGAGCGACACGAGGATTGGGATCGGGCCCGCTAGTTTGGCGCCTAGCGCCAGAGCCGCACCGTGCTGCCGACCATCGTAATGGGCGTGGCGCCTGGAGCAAGAGTCGCGGCCCTCAATGTATTCGGGACCGGTTCGTCGGCTAGCGACTCTATTATCTTGACCTCTTGACCGCCATTAACTGGGCTATTTCCAACCAAGCGGTCTAAGCCAGTGTCAGGTCTTCTTCCGCCGCTTCGCCCTGACTGGCCAGTTCGTCGGCCACTCCCTTGAGAATCATCGTGCGAGGGGAGCACGCACACAGAATGCTGAATATCACCAGGAGGCCTACGAATCGAGCCGCTCCGGTCCTTGGCGGCGGTTTGAACTTGACGAGGAATTCCTCCACCGCAGGCAGCTCTGCAGCGCCTGCAAACAAACCAATCGGATAGGCGCGCATAGGAATGTCATCCCGTTATATGCACCAGACTGGGAACCTATCAGCTTAGCCTGACAAGATGATGACGTGGATCGTAAGTACGTGCTGCGGTGTTATTTCAAGACATCGATGTCATCCAGTCACAGTGAGATAACCTGGGGAACCAGCGCCGCGCAAGGGGATGAGGACTCAATCCGTGCTTGATTGCCGGGACTTCTACGTCAATTGTCGCGGTGTCCTTTATCACGGAAATGAT
>JBKKAO010000441.1:0-5508 GCA_046714645.1 Burkholderiales bacterium
TGCTGGTCAGATCGTAGAGCAGGATCTCGAAGCTGGCTGCGAAGCGCTCCTCCCAGATCGCCTTCAGGTGGCTAAATAGCGCTTGCTTGTGAGGTACCAGCTTGTCCAAACACCGGTACAGCGTGTCCGGTTGTGCCACCGAGATATCTTCCCCAAGAAGATCTCCCATCGCAGAGCGCTCGAACCACTGCCGATGTAAGCGCCATTCGCTCCCCGGGTCAATCAAGCGATAGAGCGTCAACGTCTTCAGAACATGCATCCAGTCCGTGCCCTTGCGCGAGCGCGCCAGGGGCTCCCGCCAGAACGCATCGAGTTCCAAACACCGCCACATCTCCAGCCCTAGCCAGCACGCCCCCCATTGCCGGGGCCGCTCTAGCCGCATCCCTTCGAGCTTGACCCGTACCGTCGCGCTCGATAGCTCGGGGGCTTCACGCTGTGCCACAAACAAATCGCTTTGCCGATGCGCTCGACTGCGAGCGCGACCCTCCACCGCATCAAAACTCTCGCACCAGGCCGCGCGCTGCGTTTTGTTGATCTCGCCCAGGTACAACACGTGGCGTTGCACCACGCGCCCGCCTTTCACGCGCCGGTTCTCCACCACGCTCCAGTAGCGGTGAATCTTCCCGTCCTTTTTGCGCGCGGTCGATCGCAGAAACATGCACGCAGTATTCCTCGCGCTCCCAGAGCGCGCAAGGACCCAGGTCTTCACTACACGCGCTTTCGCCCCTTTCCTCCAACGCCGCCCTCAGCAGATCAGCGGCTTACGCCAGCGTCACACCGAAAAATTCCGAAATGAAGGGCCGAATAGCGGAAGTCGGGCTAGGGGTTAAGCGCACGGTACTCCGAAAATATTCCGGCTTCCACGTGCCGGCCGACCTCGGTAAAACCCACGTGCCTTAGGGTGCTCATCACTTGATCCGGCGCAACGCAGGCCTCGATGGTGTCCCAGTAATAGCGCATGAGCCTGGGGGTGTCCGGTGCGCGAGCGACCAGGCGGCTAAGGGCCGGCACGATGGTGCGCAGGTAGGTGCGCAGCAAGAAATTCTTCACGCGTCCGGCCGGGGCCGTTATTTCCAGTATGCAAAGGCGGCCCCCAGGCTTAAGTACGCGGCGGAATTCCTCAAAGGCGCGGGCGAGATCCCCGATGTGGCGCAGCGCATACCCCATGGAAATGAAATCGGCATGGGCATCGGCCAGGGGGATTTGTTCCGCGCTTCCCTCTAACAGCGTAACGCCTTCGGGCACGATGGCCTGCGACAGCATGCCGGAACTGGGATCGACGCCGGTAACCAGATCTGCCGATTCAACGATTCGGGCCGCCTCCCGAGTGACCAGCCCGGTGCCAGCACCCACGTCCACCACTCGCATACCGGCCTTGAGGCCTGCACGGCGCAAGGCATTGCGGCGATACCTCGCCCCGCTGCCGAAATCCATTAGCCGGGTAACGCGCTCATAGTCCAATGCGGTTTGGTTGAAGATAGTGCTAACCCATTGTGTGCGATTGCTCTCGGCGTTGTAGTAATTCAATAAAGGCCGGTGGGGCTCATGCGCGATAGGGATGTTGGGGTGAGTCAAAGCTCGCCTCCTTGTGATGCGGACGGGACACGCGCCTGCACGCTCATTTCCGCGCGAAAGTAGGTTTCAAGATCCTCGGTGAACGCCTTGATGTCGCCCCCGACGGTAAAGCGTTGGCCCAGGCGAACGCGGTACTCGAGGGGCAACGCTGGCCGCTTGAACAGCGACCAGCCCTTGTGAAGATAATGAGTGTTGCTCTCGATAAAAACGGTTTGGACCGCCACGCCCGCGTGTTTGGCGATGAGGGCGAAACCGCGTTTGAAGGGATTCACCGGATGCCGGACGGTACGAGTGCCTTCGGGGAATACCAGCAGTTGGCTACCTCGTTGGATTTCATCTCGCGCTTGTTTGATCAGAGTTCTGGCGGAGTCATTTCGAATATACCGAGCCAGACGTGCGCCGCCGGCGAGAAAAACGTTGTTTCTGAGTTCCGCTTTCATGATGCCGGTGATGCGCGGCAAGCGCGAAGTGATGAGCAGGACGTCTATCAGAGAGGGATGGTTCGGAGCGATGACGAGACCGGATTCCCGGTTCAAAGAATCGAGTTCCGACAGATCGCAACGGACCAATCCTGTGAGTTTCAGACAATCCAAGTAGAAGCGGAAGCCGCGCATGATGACCCATTGGCCCAGCCGCGTTCCCAGCCTCCTCGAAATCACGTAGAACAGAATCGATGCGGGCACGCTCCACGCAATGCAAATCAGGCCGAACAATGCCGTCATGGCGTAGAAGAGGGCGATCTCGTGGAGATGTCCGGCCTTCTCGACCATCTTGGCGGGTGCGGCGGTGATGGGTGCAGGACGCATGATCTAGTACTTGCGGGCTACCCGTTCCGTGGATTCGGCAAACACCCATGCGAAAGCGACCCCAGCATAAACCGCGTGGGAGGCGCGCACAAGGGGGCTATCGTCGAATACCGCGCCCTTGAGTGTGTCCGCGCGAATGAATCCCCCCAACCAATAAGGGCCCATCCGCCGGTTCGCCGAGGCCAAAAGGTAGGCTCCTGCGTAGCCTGCATCTGCCCGGTAGGCCGGTCGCGCCGCGCTTGAAAACTCCGGTGGCACCCCATAGAAGTACTGATGCTGGCGGCGGTCCCCGAAGATCAATCCGCCAAGAAATCCGAGCTTCCATGGGCCCGCGTGCTGAGAATCCCAGGCCAGGCTGGGTTGAAACACCCAGCCCGCGTTGCGCGCACGGGTGAAGTCCGTGGCGATGGAAAGGCGAAGCGGTAAGCGCAGCTCGAACGCCCAGTGATCGCTTTTCAACAGATCGATATTGACCGAGGGCCCAAATTCCAAGGTGGGGTCGAGGTCGGACATGCCTTGGCGTGCACGGTTATTCTCGCTTTCGACGGGCGGAGTGGCGTTGAGGCTCAAATCGAACTCAACGCGCTCGGTGGAGAGCAGGAGTCCCCGCACGCCTTGGCGGTCCACCTTGAGATGATCTCCGCGATAGATCAAGTAAGGGAAGGGAAGGGCGAGATTCTCGCGCTGATCCGAGCCGCGATAGTGGGGAAAATTGATCACCCCCGCACCTATCCCCGCCTCCCAGAGAGGATCGGTCTGTGCCTGGGAAGCCGAGGAAAAGAAAGCGAGTACCAAAGGGAAAGTTAGCGCCAAGAGGCGAGCAGAGTGATTAGCGCTCGCTGGCATGGCCGGCTCAGCCCACGACCGCTTCGTCCAGGGTTTCGCGTGCGACTCGCCTGCGGCGCCGCCATGCCGCCACGGTGCGTCCCAGATACTGAAGGCCGGTCATGTAGTACACCGCCTTGAACGCCAGCAGGCGGGTGCCGATGGGCGTGCCTCGAAAAATATCGCCCGCCAACACCGCCAACAGCGCTTCGAGGAGGCGCCATTTGTTGCCCGGATGCATGAACAACTCACGTATGGCGGGTGTGGTAACGCGATAGATGAACCACGAAAATACCCTCGGTCCGCGGCGCGACGTCCGATCGAAGCGCCGCAGCGCAGCCTTTGCCTCAAGTGGGCGATCAAGACAGGTTTCCACCGTATCGGCACCCATAAAGGCGCTATGCATGGCCAAGAAAACCCCAGTGGAAAATACCGGATCGATGAACGCATAGGCGTCGCCTAAAATGATGTGATGGCGGCCCGCCGCGCGGGTGGCCGTGTAGGAATAATTGCCAGTCGCCGTGGCCGGTGCCACGAGGCGGGCATGTACCAAGCGTTTCGCGAGAGCGGGACATAGTGCGATGGTGTCCAGGAGAAAACGATCCACGTGGGTCTTGCGTGTTTTCAGGTAATAGGGCCAGCACACCGCGCCGATGCTGGTCGTGTCATCGCAGAGCGGGATGAGCCAAAACCACCCGTGGTCGAACCAGAAAATGCTGATGTTTCCCTCGGCGCGGCCTTCGAGACGCTGCGCGCCGCTAAAGTGGCCAAAAATCGCAGCGCTATTGTGACGTTTGTTTTTCTCCTTGATATGAAATTGATTGGCGAGAAAGGTATCGCGCCCGGAGGCATCGACGACAAAGCGCGTGTTCCACCGAAGTTCCGCGCCGTCTTCTCCTTTGGCGCGGATCCGGGCCCCTTCGTTGTGAAAGTCCACCTGGGTGACGCGCGTTCCTTCTAGCGTTTGGGCGCCTTTGCTCTCGGCGTTGCGGAACAGGATTTCGTCTAACTCAGAGCGCTTGACCTGATAGGAATAGGGCATGGATTTGTCCCAAGCCTGCGAAAATTCCAATGTCACGGAACGCTCGTGATGGGGGGAGTTGAACTCAACGCCGTACTTCATCATGGCCAGAGACTGGATTTTCTCGTTGACCCCCAGTTTTTCGAACAGCGGAACGTTCAAGGGCAGGAGTGACTCACCGATGTGAAAGCGGGGATGGCGGAATTTCTCCAGAAGCACCACATCGCGCCCGCGTTCTGCCAGGAGTGCGGCAATGGTCGACCCGGCCGGACCTCCGCCGATAACGAGAACCTCGCAATCCCGCTCGGGCTCGGGGGGGGCAGTAGTCAATTCATTCGGCGGCATGGTGAAAGGGGTCCCACTCGGTAGTGACTCCCCGCGGAGGCATCGGTGCGGGTAAGTATAACCATGAATTCGCATTCCCCGCGCTCTTGGCGCGGGGGCAAACTTCGGGGTTTTCAAAGGGGGCGAAGTGATTTTTACGTAGCCCCCTTTGGTCAAGGGCGGGGTCTACCCCGCCGGCGAAGTCCCGTTTATTTCTTGGCGGATAACTCGCACGGCCGGTTGTTTCCGCGCTTTTCTGTGGGTACACTCCGCCGTCATATCATGCTCGCCAGCCTAAGGGCGGGAGAATTCTCTGACTCTGCGAACGCTATGACCCAAAACAACGTTTCGATGGCTATCGGCCAAACCACTGAAGAAGCAACTCTCGCGCACCTGATTATCGACACCTTGGGGATGGAAATTTCCTCCCAGGATATCGTCCCGGAAGCGCCGTTGTATAAAGAGGGTCTCGGGCTGGACTCCATCGATATCTTGGAGATCGCGCTAGTTATCTCCAAGAACTTCGGGTTCCAGCTTCGCGCCGATGATGCGGAGAACGTCAAGATCTTCAGTTCCCTTCGCAGTTTGAATCAGCATATCCAGCGGGCACGTACGAAGTAAGGTTCGTCCACCAGCCCCTGTTCGTCTAGTGCCTACTAGCGGCTTCGGTCCTCAATCCGGCCAATACGCCGGGGCCGTTACAGGGCCGGCCGGTGTTCCTCTGTTCGTACATAGCTCGCCCTCGGATGTCCTCGGTAGCGACCGCGGACAATCCATCGCCGCAGGGGAATTCTTAAGTGACGCTGCCGCGCTCGCGGAGCGGCTTCCGGAACAGCGTTTTGTATTGAACCTGTGCGCAAACCGTTACCTGTTTGCCGTGGCCTTGGCGGCAGCCATGATGCGGCGGCAGGTGACGTTGCTTCCCTCGAGTCAATCGCAGGCCACCCTGAGCGCGCT
>JBKKAO010000442.1:0-4795 GCA_046714645.1 Burkholderiales bacterium
GAACTTCAGCGTCCAATCCAGGACCGTGAGCGTGGTCAGCCCCAGAAAATCGAATATCACCAAGCCGACGGCTTCGACGTCGTCCTTGTCCAACAGGCTCACGATGCTTTCTGCGCCTTCGGCGCAATACAGCGGACAAAAATCCGTGAGTTTGCCCGGCGCGATCAGTACACCGCCGGCATGCATGCCGACGTTGCGGGTGAGGCCTTCGAGGCGCCCCGCCAATTCGAGCAACTCGCGCACCTCTTCTTCCTTCTTCTCGCGCTCCGCCAGCAAGGGCTCCATCTCGCGCGCCATCTTGAGCGTGATGAGTTTGCCGGGCTGGAAAGGAATCAGCTTGGCCAGTTGGTCGCAGAAGTTGTAGGGCAGATCCAATACGCGGCCCACATCGCGCACCACTGCCTTGGCCGCCATGGTGCCGAAGGTGGCGATTTGCGAAACGCTATCGGCGCCGTACTTGGCGCGCACGTAATCTATGACGCGGTCGCGGCCGTCTTGGCAGAAGTCGATGTCGAAGTCCGGCATCGACACCCGCTCGGGATTCAAGAAGCGCTCGAACAGCAAGCCATAGCGCAGCGGATCCAAATCGGTAATGCTCAAGCTATAGGCCACCAAGGAGCCCGCCCCGGATCCGCGGCCGGGACCCACCGGCACGCCGTTGTGCTTGGCCCATTGAATGAAGTCCGCCACGATCAAGAAGTAACCCGCGAACCCCATCTTGATGACGGTGGCGATTTCCGTCTCCAGGCGCTCGCGGTAGCGCGCCATCTCCTTGGTTCGCTCCTCCGAATTCGGGAAGAGCGTGAGCATTCTTTCATCGAGGCCTCGCCGTGCTTCGGCACCAAAGAAGTCATCCAGCGTGATTCCATCCGGCGTGGGGAAGCGGGGGAGTTGGCTTTGACCCAATTCCAAGGTAAAGCTGCAGCGCTTGGCGATCTCCACGCTATTGGCCAGCGCGGAGGGAACGTCGGCGAACAGCGCCGCCATCTGCGCTTGGGACTTGAAGTATTGTTCGTCAGTAAAGGTGCGCGGACGGCGTTGATCGGAGAGGATGTAACCCTCGCTGATGCACACGCGTGCTTCATGGGCGCGATAGTCGTCGCGCTCCAGAAATTGAATCGGATGAGTCGCCACCACAGGCAAGTGCAGCTCCGAGGCGAGCGCAAGCGTGTGCCGAAGCTGGACTTCCTCGCCCGCGGTACCGGTGCGCTGGATCTCGAGATAGAAGCGCTTGGGGAACCATCTACCCCAGCGTTTGGCGCAAGCCTTCGCCGATTTTTCGCTGCCCGCCGCCAGCCATTGCCCCACATCGCCCCGGGCGGCGCCGGACAGGGCGATCAACCCTTCGGTTCCCAGCTCGTCAAACCACGCCGGCGACACCTCCGCATGCCCCCGGTGTTGATTGACCCGAAAGGCACGGCTCAACAACTCGCACAGTCGCAGATACCCAGGGCGATTCTGGCAAAGCAACAAAAAACGCGAGGGCTGCTCGCCCGTCTTCTCGTTGGAAAGCCACAGATCGCACCCCACCAAGGGTTTGATCCCCCTCGCCCTGGCCGCCTTATAGAACTTCACCAACCCGAATACGTTACAAAGATCCGTCATGGTCAGCGCGGGAATGCCATCGGCCACCGCTTTCCCCACGGCATCGTCGATCCCCACGACGCGGTCCGAGATGGAGTACTCGCTGTGCAGGCGAAGGTGGATAAAAGAAGGTGGTGAGAGTGGGGAGGACATAAGCGAATTCTACGACGGCGAACCAGATGGTTCTTGAATGTCCGGCGGAGGAATGCTGATTCTCGACCACCTACCCCCTCGAAAGGATGAGTTTTTCATCCCCCGGTTGCCGCCGTCATGCGATTCCTTCTTCCGCCTGATGCGAGACCTTGCGTTCGACTCCAAAATGGACGAGCATAAGGTCGAGTGCGCAGCGCGCCTCATCTCTCTATGTCCCCGTCCTGTTCCCGCCATGCAAAGAGGAGCCTGAAGAATGCCGACCTTACAGATCAATAGCCAGAGCTATTTCTCCGATTCACCGCCTGACACGCCGCTGCTTTGGGTCATCCGCGAAGAGTTGCGGCTCACCGGCACGCGCTTCGGTTGCGGCGCCGGAGTATGCGGCGCATGCATGGTGCACATCGATGGCCAAGCGGTGCCCTCGTGCCAAGTACCCTTGAGCGATGTGGGCGGCAAACACATCACCACGATCGAAGGTTTGGACCCCGCCAACGCCCACCCGGTGCAACGCGCCTGGATCGAAGGCCAGGTGCCACAGTGCGGCTACTGCCAATCGGGACAGATCATGCAAGCCGCCTCGCTGCTGGCGCACAACCCCAACCCTTCCGACAAGGAGATCGTGGAGGGCATGAACGGCAACCTGTGCCGCTGCGCCACCTATCCGCGCATCGCGAGCGCCGTGCGCCGCGCTGCTCAGATCATGAAGGAGACCCAACATGGTTAATTCGACTAAGCAGGGCCTTACGCGTCGCGAGTTTCTGGTTCGTTCGGGCACCATCGCCGGGGGCGCCTTTCTGGCGGTGAATGTACCGCCCAGTTTGTTCAGCGGTGAAGCGCAAGCGGCTATGGCCACCCCTTCCTTTCAGCCCTCCATCTGGTTCAGCATGACCCCTGATGGCATTACGACCATGCACATCATCAAGGCGGAGATGGGGCAGCACATCGGAACGGCTTTCGCGCAGATCATCGCGGAGGAATTGGAAGTACCTTGGGACAAGGTACGCCTCGACATGCCCTTGGAAAGCGCGGAGAACTTCGGCGTCTACGGTTTGGCCTACACCGTCAACAGCGGTAGCGTGACCACCGAATTCGACCGTCTGCTGCGCGCCGGTGCCTTGGGCCGCATCGCGCTGACCGAGGCCGGTTGCAAAGTGCTAGGCGCCAAGCTTTCCGATTGTTACGCCGAGAGCGGCAGGATCATCGACAAGGTGTCGGGCCGCTCCATCGGCTATGGTGAGATCTTGCAGAAGGTGAAGATCGATCGGAAATTCTCCTATCCCGAGGACTTCAAGAAGGTTGCGCTCAAGGATCGCAGCCAATACAAGTTGGTCGGCAAATCCCTCCCCGCGCTCGACATTCCCGCCAAGACCAACGGCCAAGCCAAGTACAGTATGGACGTGTTCCTAAACGGCATGGCCTATGGCACTCTGGCAATCCCTCGCTCTCGCTACGGCGCGAAAGTGCTAAGCGTCGACGACAGCGAAGCGAAGAAAATTCCGGGCTATATCAAATCCGTGAAGATCGACGATTCCATGGGCAAGTGCACGGGTTGGGTCGTGGCGCTCGCGGAAAGTTTCCCCGCCGCCGTGAAGGCCTCGAAGGCATTGAAAATCACCTCCGACCCTGGCCCCTACGGAAAACTAAGCCTCTCCGACATCATGGAAGAGTTTTCCGGCCAACTCGATAAGCCGGAGAACAGCGCGGCCTGGGTGCTGGAGGGCGATGTCGAGAAGGCTACTGCACAGGCCGATAAGTCAATCCAGGCCGAGTACAGCAGCGACATGGTGTGCCATGCCTGCATGGAACCCATCAACTGCGTGGTGCAGCATGCATCGGATGACTCTTGGCATGTGCACATCGGCACGCAAAGCACTTCGTTTGCGCGCATGACGCTCAGCGCTTACTTGTCGAAAGTGCTCAACAAGAAGGCCGAGGAGGTGAAGGTCTACGTGCACCAGTACTTGGTCGGCGGGGGCTTCGGGGGCAAGCAAGACTACGACGATATTCTGGCGGCGGCCTACTGCGTAAAGGAGCTGGGACGCCCGGTGAAGTTGATCCATACCCGTGAGTCGCAGTTCGCCACGTCCTTCACTCGTACCCCAACGCTACATCGATTTAAGGCCGGGATCAAAGGCGGACAGCTCACCGCCATGAACCACGACATCGTATGCGGCTGGATGGGCGCGCGCTTCTCGGTCGGGAAGAAGTACGGCACCGATTGGTTGCAGCAAGATTCCGTGGAAGGCAAGAAGGAAGATATCGACCAATGGTCCATCGGCGGCAGCGATCATTGGTATCACGTGCCCAATCACCGCGTGCGCGCGTGGAACAGCGACCGCACCACCTGGGCGGTGCAAGCCAGTGCGCTACGCACCGTGTCCAACAGTTACAACATGTTCGTCGTGGAATCCTTCATGGACGAATGCGCGCAAGCAGCCGGACGCGACCCATTGGAGTTCCGCCTTGCCATGTTGAACGGCAAAGGCGGCAATCGCGGGATCCCCAACGCCGGCTATCCACCCGGCACCGGCTCCGACTACTACATGGACCGCTTGTGGATTTCGCTGCCATGGCCCAACGAAGGTTCATGGCCCGTCTACGAATCCGGAACAGTGGGCGGCGCTTTGCGCCTAGCCAACTGCTTGCGGGTCGCGGCCGGGAAAGCGGGATATGGCTCCAAGAAGTTACCCGCCCACACCGCCATGGGTTTGGCCGTGTCCTCCGCCGAGGAGCGGCAGAGCCCCACTTGGGTCGCATGCTGCGCCGAAGTCACGGTCAATCCGAACACCGGCCAGTACCGCATCAACAAGCTCACCATCGCCATGGACATGGGGCTTGCCATCAATCCCGGCAATATCAAGGCGCAGATCATGGGCTCGGCGCTTTGGGGTGCGAGCCAAGTGATGTCCGAGCGCCTCACCTACAAGAATGGCGCGATCGAGCAGACCAACTTCCACGACTATCGAACGATCCGGCAAGTGGATGTGCCAGAGTTCGACATCGAACTGATCGAGTCCGGGCGCCATCCCATGGGAGTGGGCGAGCCCGCATCCACCGT
>JBKKAO010000443.1:0-12480 GCA_046714645.1 Burkholderiales bacterium
CGTCGGACGCAGGTAGTTTGCCCGAGACGATGAGTTGCGCGCTGAGCCCCTGGCGTTTGCAGTGATCGACCAAGTACGGGTTCACATCGAAGCCGATAGTGTCCGCCCGGAAGCGCATGAAATCACCGATCCCGCAACCGACATCGGCCACTCGCCCGGTGAGATATCTGCACAGGCGCGGATAAAGGAGGTATCTGCGGTAAAGTTTTCCGAGCTGCCCGCGCCCCACCAGGTACTGAAAATATTCGCGATGGCGTTCATCGAGTTTCGCGTGCCCCGCTGCGGAAGACTGACTCGGAGGCGTCATCTCAGTTGCGGGAGAAGGCCAGGATTTTCTCGGCGCGGTGCCGCCAGGTGTGCTCGGCTTCGTATTCGGCGCGTGCCTGGGCGGTGAGGCGCTTCGCTTGGGCAGCGTCCCCAAGCAAACGACCCAAACATGCCGCCCACTCCTGCACGCTCTCCGGATCGGCGAGCAAGGCATTCTCGTCGTGCCGCAGCACTTCCATCAATACCGGGAGTTTGGAGGCGATGATCGGAACCCCAGACGCCATGTATTCGAACATCTTCATCGGCGACATCCAGCGGGCGGTGTCGCTGTGCGCCGGACCGATCGATACGCGCCGCTGATAGGGCATCAGCAGCACATCCACCGCGTGCATGGAAAGCAGGGCCGCAGCGGGAGGCTGGTGCCCGACGAAGTGCATATTGGCGGCCGTGCATTGGATCTTGCAGGCGGCCACATCTTCGGGGTTACCTCCGACGATCAGGAAACCCGCCTCCGGGTGACGCCACGCCAACTGCTCGATGATCTCGATGCCGCGACCCGGATAGAGATGGCCGAAGTAACCGGCCCAGCTTCGGTATCGCTGCCAAGCAACCCGGTCCGCCAGCCGGGACCGTGCAAGGCCGGTTGTCTCCCGCGATCTCGGCGGCAGGCCCGTGGGAGCCGCATCGTGCAGCACCAGGCACTGGTCAATGCCTTCGCCAATACGGCTTTCCAAGGACTCTCGCAGTGCGTTGGAGACGAGCACTTTGCGGACCGAACCCTTGTGCATCAGGTAACGCTGAATCCAGACCCCCCATCCGCTTTCGACTTGATGGGTCTCGAATACCAGTGGCCCGCGCCCCGATAGCGCGAGCCACGCCGAGGCGTAGAGGTTTCTGGAGACCAGTACGGCAGGATCGGCGGGAGGATCCGCACGCAAGTAGCTCCTTGCATGGAGCGCGATGGCGAGACTTGCACCGCGAGGACTGCCTCGATAACAGGACTCGACGCGAACGCCTTCCAGGCGGGCGCCGTAGTAGTCCGCCAGTGCATGGGTCAGCTGTTCGACGCGCTCCACGCTGCGTTGACAGAATAGAGTCACATCACATCCCAGCGAGGCAAAGGCCTCGCACATTCGCACTACGTGTACAGAGTTCGCAGTCCGTGAGGGCAGAACGGATGGCGAGAAATAATAGACCTTGCGCCCGGTCAACTCCATCGCGCTAATTCGCGGCGTGGCGGCAGCTCGGGTGATAACCGATGCCTGGGTAATCGACGAATCCCCATTGGCTCGCCGCCGCCGGGTTGAAAAACACTTCAATACGCGCGAGGGTCAGCATGCGGAACCAGGAGTCCCACAGATTGGACTGCCCCCATCCCCTGCCAATGCTGCTCCAATGAGTTTGAATCAAGTCGTGCTTAGGCCGGAGCAACGTCGCGCAATACCGCAGTCGCTCCCACCTCGCCGGCCCGCGCGCGCCCAGCACATGGCGTGCGGCCTGAGCGAGATTTGCGAAGCTCCGGGGCCGGATTCGTAGAGACTCCGCAAATCCTCCATCCGCGTTGTGCTCCCCAAGGAGAGATGCGAAAGTTCTGCGCAGTACGTCATGAACGCCGGTGTCAACGCTATTGGGGCCGGCAGTCAAAATGTGGACTGCGTCGTAGTCGTAACAACCGCCGCCTCCGGGATAAGGTGCGAAATGACCCTGCTTGTCAGCGAGGCCTGTCACGCTGCTGATGGCCTGGTTCAACTTCGGATTACGCACCCCTAGGTACTCGAAGATCTCATACTGGTGATACCCGTTTTGGAACTGCAGATGCGTCATGCCACGGGTTCCGCCCCAAAAACCGCGCGTGTTCATGCGCGCAAGGTGGCAATGGACCCATGTGTCGAGTGCCGCCTGCGTATCTCTTTCCAGATACTCCTTGGCATGAATAAGAAGTATCGCCCAGAACATCGCCGTGTTGCCGCTGCGGGGTGCGCCGGACAAAGCGCTCACTTGCATTAACTTCCGCTCAATGTCATTCGGCAGCAGGGGAAGGACGAACTCCTCTAGCGGATCCTCCGCAAGGGTGTCCAATACCTTCAACGCACTCAAACTGAAGGTAAGCAACTGCAGGTAGGGCTTGTCGTGAGACAGATCGCCAATCTTGTTTCGTTCAATGCAGTAGGAGGCGAGGTTCTCTCGGATGAGCTTGGAGTACTCGGCGCGATGGTTCTCAAGAAATAAGGTTTCGCGAAGAAGCCGGAGCCCAAATACCGCGAAACACAGAGCAAAGGGAGTCTGTGGCGCGCCCGGCGTCAAAGAATAAGACGATGGCTGTGCAACTCGACAAGCCAAAATAAACTCGGCGTATCGCTCCCGGCAAGAATTCGGTACTGATGGGTTGTGCATGAGAACATTTCCACGGCCGGCCTCTACCCTCACTTGTGGATGTTTCGCGGATCCCCTGTATAGCGCCAGCGTTTCGGCAATTACCTTATCCAGAGCGAATTCTAGCTGCGCGCGCTCCCGGCCCCGCTTCCCCATGGATTGGCGTAGTGCTGGATCCGCAAGCAGGCGGTTAATCGCGACCGCGAGCAGAGCGCTGTCTCGCGGGGGCACAAGAAAACCGTTATCACCTTCGCGCACCACCTCTCGGCAACCGGGCACGTCCGTGGTGACAATCGGGCGGCCGCAAGCAGCAGCTTCTATGAGGGCCTTGGGCAAACCTTCTCTGTAAGAGGGTAAGCAGACAACGTGAGCCTGCTGAAACACTGCCGCCATATCATCGCGCCAACCCCAGTACTCGACAATGTTCTCAGACTGCCAGGCCGCGATCTGTTCATTTGCTATACAGGCGGGATTCTCAGAATCGGGCGATCCCACGAGAGCGAACCTTGCACCCACTCCCGCTTCCTTGAGCGTTCTGGCTGCGGCAACAAACTCCTCAACGCCTTTGTCACGCAGCATGCGGGCAGGCAGCACCACTAGCGGTATTCCCTTGGGTTCGGAGACGAGCTTGAATTGATCTAGGTTCACCCCTGACCCACGGATCAAGAACATTCGTGCGGTATCCACAATCCGTTCGTTGGTAAATTGGGCCAGATCATCCTGGTTCTGCACAATCAGCCGGGCGTTTTTTTGGTCCAGTAGGAGACGAAAGGCGGCACGCAGGAAGGGGCGCAGAAGCCCTGCTTTCACATCGTGGGACGCGAACACATAGCCCAACCCTGCTATGGCGTTAATTACTTGAGGCACTTTGGTGAGCCTTGCGGCTAACGAACCGTAGAGCACCGGTTTGAGTGCCACATGGTGAACAACATCCGGGCGAAGTGATCGGTAAACGGCGATCACTTCGCGCAGCGCGGCGAGTTCCTGCACCGGATGTGTGCTTCTCCTAGACCAGCTCAGTGGAACGAGGTTGATCCCTTCGCCGCGAATTCGGCCGGCATGTTGGGATACTCGCGTTGCCACGGTAACGTCGAATCCCGCTTCGCGAGCTGCGATGGCGAGTTCTAACCGGTGCGAGCAGAAATACCAATCTTCGGTTACCAGGTAGAGCAGGCGTGGCTTTCGTTTCATGGTGCCGTGGGCTTTTCCCATTGCTCCAACCAAGCCTGAAACATCAGCACATCCCAGAGAAGATATTGCCAATCACGCCGGCCGGACTGATGCTCATCCCATTTCTCGCGGATCAGTGCGGGCGCGAAGAAACCTTCCTGATGCAGGCGGCTAGGTGCCAGGAGCGATTCGGCCCAATCCCGCAGCGGACCACGCAGCCATGCTTCCAAAGGAATCCCAAACCCCATCTTTGGCCGGTCGATCAAGCGGCGCGGCACATAGCGGTCAAGAACGCGGCGCAAGAGCCATTTACCTTCGCCTTCGCGCTTCTTAAGCTCAAGGGGCAGCGACCACGCGCACTCAATCACGCGATGATCGAGAAAAGGGACGCGCGTCTCCAAGCTTACGCTCATTCCCGCGCGGTCCACCTTCACCAGGATGTCGTCAGGAAGATAGCTCGTGAGATCCCACAACATCATCTGCTCGGTAAATCCACACCCATCACTCCAATCCGCGGGGCCGGTCAATACGGTCGCGGGCTCCCTTGCACCGAGGACAACCTCGGAAGGTTCCTGCCAGTGGGAAACCAGATATCGATACACTTCCACGGGGGTCTGAAAGGCGAGCAATCCCGCCAGCTTGTGGAGCTTGTCGCCCGGGTTGCTAAAGCGCAAGCGCCGAGGCAGAACAGGTTCGAAAACCTGAAAGAACCGGCTCCACGTAGAGGAGGGCAATGCGCGAATTGTCCGCGCGGCGGCTTGTCTTGCGAAGGAAGGCATTCGTGAGAGCCTTCGCGCCAGCGCTTCACCCACCAGGTAGCGGGTATACCCGCAGAACAATTCGTCGCCTGCATCGCCGGAGAGCGAGACGGTTACATGCTGGCGTGTAAGTTGTGAGAGGAGGAAGGTGGGAATTTGGGATGAATCCGCGAACGGTTCATCATAGAGGGTGGGAAGCCGCGGAATGACGTTCATGGCTTGCCTCGCGGTGACATAGAGCTCCGTATGCTCCGTGCCGAGATGTTGCGCCACCGCTTTCGCATAGGGCGCTTCGTTGTAACCGCTCTCTTGGAAGCCAATGGAAAAACTCTTCACCGGCCGGGAAGATTGCGCCTGCATCAAGGCAACGACCACTGAGGAATCGATGCCTCCCGACAGGAAAGCGCCTAGCGGCACATCTGCGACCATCTGCAGCTTGACCGCTTCACGCAAGGTGGAATCCAAACGCTCCTCGGCTTCTTTCGCGCCGGCGCGAAAGGGATTTTTGACACCTTGTTCGGCCACACGGCGCGCATCCCAGTAGACCTCTTCCTCGAGATCGCCCTCTCTTCGGAAGTGAAGAATGGTGCCTGGCCTCAACTTGTGTACATTCTTGAAGATCGAGTAGGGCGCCGGAATGTAATTATGGCGAAGCAGGAGCGCGAGCGAATCTCGCGAGACCTCACCCTGCCAGCCGGGATGCGCACGCAAGGCCTTCAGTTCGGAGCCAAATAGGAGCGTTGCGCCAAGCCAGCCGTAGTAGAGCGGTTTCTCTCCAACGCGGTCCCGCGCGAGCGCAAGTTGCTTGCGCTCTCGATCATAAAGGGCGATCGCGAACATCCCGACGCTACGCTCAAGAGCCCCGCGTAAACCCCAGCGTGCAATCGCGGCGAGAAGAATCTCCGTGTCCGAATGGCCGCGCCAGGCCGGCGCGGCGCCAGAGGCTTCGATCTCGTTACGAATCTGAGCGAAGTTATAGATCTCGCCATTGAAGGCGATTACGTAGCGCTCACACGCCGAGAGCATGGGCTGGTGGCCCGCGGGAGACAGGTCCAAAATGGACAAACGGCGATGGGCGAGCGCCACTCCCACCGCGCGGTCCGCCCACAAGCCAACATCATCTGGACCGCGATGATAGAGCGCGTTAGCCATAGCGATGGCGTGGTCCGGATTGACGGATTCCGGCCGGCTTGGAGCGAATAGGCCCGCGACGCCGCACATTTTGCTATGGGCCTTGTAAGGAGATCATGCTTCGTAGAGTTCCATATAGGTCGCCGCAGTGCCTTCGATGGAGTAGCGATCAAGCACGCGCTGTCTCGCGAGCGCGCCGAGACTTGCTCTTTCAGAGGCAGGCATGGAAAGCACATCACTAACGGCGCCGGCTAGCGCTTCGGGATCTCGGGGAGGCACGACAATCCCGCAACCATTCACCACCTCGGCGCAATCGCCCACATCGGTACAGACACAGGGAATACCGCAAACCATGCCCTCGCCCAGCACGTTCGGAAAGGCCTCACCCCAGGCGGAGGATAGGACAAGCAGGTCAAAAGCCGGATAGAGGTTCTCAACTTCCCCGACTTCACCGAGCAAGCGAAAATATCTGGCGACGCCCAGCCGGTCAAGGAGTTGCATAAGGGGCAAATGGGTGTGATCGACACCCTTTCCAGCCAGGACGAATAACGCGCTTGGGTGATGCTTGACGACCATTGCCGCGGCGCGCGCAAATCCCAAGTGATCCTTCATGGGGTGCGCACGGGCAACCAGGCCAACGACCAGCGCATCGCTGGGAATTGCGAGTCTTCTCCGTGCTTCCTCTCGTGCGGCCGATGAGGGCTTGAATCGGTCCAATTCGAATCCATTGGGTATCACCTTGGCGCGATCGGCTAAATATCCGATCGAGGCGTGTTGACCGGCGCTGACTCGAGAGTTGAACACGATCGCTCTTGGCCGGTGAGAAAACTGTGCGCCCAAACGAATCACTTGGCGTGTTAGGGGACGCTCGAACGCCATACCCTGAAAGGATTGCCGGATTCCCCAATACAAGCGAGGGTTCTTCGCGGTAAAGCGATGCGCAAGCAGAGCCGCGAGATTGCCGTGATACATCCAACCTTGAATTACCTCTGGATTAAAGGACCGCACGCAAGTCCAAAGCTTGGACGGGGCGGACAAGAACGCCGAAGGACATGGCAAGCGCAACGAAATGATGCTTGCGCCTGCCGAGCGCAAATCATCTCCCTGGGTACCCTCGTCCATCAAGGAGACCACTTGGCACGTCGCGCCGAGCGTATGAAACCGCGACACCAGTTTGACAAGCATGCGCTCCGCGCCGCCCGTGCCCAGTCCGGTGGTGATGAAGAGGATTCGAGTTCTCAACGATTCTTCGCGCGAGGTTTCTCCGCCACAAAAACGACTACACCGCGGGTGATGCGCTTCGGCCCAAATAGCTCGAAAAATGGCATTAGCAACTTGTCGAGCACGGCGAAGGGATTTCCGAGAACATAGCTCACCTTGGCCAGCCAATCGCTGCGGCCAATCCGGGCGAAGTAGGCTACAGGGCGTTCCGGCAGGTCGTCCCAAAGCAATGGCTTCCTGAGAAGGTATCGATAGACGATGAGCCGCAGCCAATTCACGGGTCTGAGCTCATAGATCTTGTTGGTGTAGTCAGCTCGCACGAGCTTCAGCCCGGCAGCTTCCATAAATCGTTTGACGGTTTCCTCGGTGAAGAAATACAGGTGCCTTGGCAGATCCTCACGATATAAGTACCGCGATGACCAGCTCTGGAAATTCGTCACTAGGAATACAAGGCGTCCCCCAGGCTTGAGTACCGCGGCAGACTTGGCAAAATAAGCGGACGGGCTGTGTACATGCTCGATAACAGCCCACGCCGTCACCGCATCCACGGAGCAGTCCTGAATCGGCGCTTCGGAGAACTCACACCGGTGGACGGGAAAATCGTTGATCTCCCGAGCCGCTTCTCCGATCTCTACACCCACAACTTGCCAGCCCAACGCGCGCATATGACGAGGAAAGTCGCCATTCGCGCAACCGACGTCCAATAGAGCCGCACCGTCCGCGGCGATATCCTTTAAATATTCGGCTTCGCGCTGATATCGCGTCCTATGCCAGTCTTGATCGAAGTACTGAAAGAACGCGCTCGGATAATACTTGCCGATCTCACTGCGCGAGGGCCTCGGGTTGGTAAACCCCAAACCGCATCCGAGACACTCCGAGACGCTGAATCGCTCGTTGGGGAAATACAAGATATCGGGCATCTCATAAACGGTTAGAAGCTCCTTCGATCCGCACAGGTCACAGACAATCGTCTCCACGCGCGTCTCGTTGTCTAGTGGTTCGCGGGCCGGCTAATGCTCAAGCCCCAATCAATGACGGCACGCAAGTTGTCCTCCCATCGGTAGTCCTTGCGCACGCGCTCGTAGGCACTCATTGCGATTTCCACTCGCCGTGCATCGTTGGCAAGGTAATACTCGATTTTGTCCATTGCGTCCCGTAGCGAATCGTAATACACCGCTTCCTTGCCGGGTTCGAAGATTCGAGCGTGCGCGTCACATCCGGCCTTGTCACAGACCTGCATGACGCCGAAGGCGGGAAGTTCATACATGCGCATGTTGCCAGTTTCCGCGGCCGTCTCCGAAACGTGCATGTTGAAACCGATCTTTGCCCGGCCGTATAAAGAGCACCGCTCGGCCTGACTGAGAGAAGTTACCCGCCGCCAGTAAACCGGTTTGCCGCTTATCAAACCAGTCCATCCCGCCATGCCCGCCATTCTCCAACGCCCATGAACTCTAAATCGGTCGCCAAACTTACGCTTCAGTTCGGCAAGCCGGCCAAGCTTGTTGGGATGAGGATTGCCGACGTACACCAAGTCGACATCGCGCCTCTCAAAGTATTCCTGCGATCGAAGCGGCAGATCCAGGGGCTGAGTAAGCGGCCACCAGTGACTATTCGTGCAACCCCAACGCCGCAATGCCTCGGTGAACAACCAACACTCGTTGTAACTCGGCGAGATATAGAACGCACCGTCAAATGCCCACAGAAAAGATATTCCTCTCTGGTAGGTAGAGTAAGGGTCATCTATAAAACCGAGAATCTTGATAGGCTTGGCCAGAGCGGACACCAAGATATCCGGATGGATGAAGTTATAGGCCAGGACAATTAAGTCGAAATCACGGAATCGCTCCACAAACTCATCCGCCATCCGCAGGTAGGTTGGGTCACGACTCCGGTAGAGCTTGTCGATGCCAGCACCAGAGAGCATGGCCCGCCGTTTTGAATAACCGTTCCAGCCATCTGAAAGGAGGTCGCGAAGTTCCAATACGTCGCGCGCCCTGAAGTGTTCATTGGGGTCGAATTGTTCGACCTGGTGCCCGTCGATAGAGCCGGCTTTATGCCAATAGAACAGGCAAATCTTCGCCATATCAGCCCAAGGTCATCTCTCTACGAATGGACCGAGCCGAGAGCGCGTAGGCAACCAGCGCCGCTACCGAAACAGAGATGGCATAGGCCAGGGCGATGGAAACCGGCGAGTCGGAGAATTGTTTGAGCCCCGCGATCAATCCGATAAACGCGCCAAGCTGAATCGCATTGAGCAAAAGCACGTCAGTCGACCGGTTCCTAGCCAGTAGTAATCGTGTGGCCAGTGCCAGCACTAGAGCCCCGGGAAGCTGCAACAGATACCCCTGTTGCGCGGGGATGACCGCGTGGGCAGCCGCCTCGGTAAAAGCCCCTCTGAGAAAAAACAGATGAACGAGAAGTTCCGAGGCAAGGACCAGGAGAATCGCGGCGATAGCACCAGAAACAAGCAAGGCCAAGGCGTAGATGCGTAGCGTTGTACGCAATGTGGCCAAGTCATTACGAACGATAAGCTCCGAGAAAAAAGGAAATACAGCCACCCCGACGGCCACGGTCGAAAGGCTATTCACCAATGCAGGAAGCTTGTTTGCGTAACCAAGCGTCGCGATCGCACCGACCCCCATCTGTGCTGCCGCGGCCTGCTCTACGAATGGCAGGAAGGACATCACGGTAACCCCTAAGCCAAGTTTTGCTACGCGCCTGAGGAAAACCGCATCGATGGGACCGTTTATCAAACTTCCGGGAACAAGGGTAAACCCTTGCGCGCCCAAGAGCCACTGAACGATCGCCAACTCCACTAGAAAACCGGTGATCAAACCCAGCGCCAATACGTAAGCTGAATACTCGCTCGCAAGGGCCACCAGCAGTGCGGTGATGAGCGGGGTCGCGAGCGGCACGATGCCGTTCAAGGCGAACCTCTTCTTCGCTTGTAACACGGCGTAACCTAACAATAGGCAACCAGAGGCGAAGTAGTAGATGAAAAGCAAAGCCAGGGTCTGAATGACCAGACGCCGCTCATTGGGTCCATAGGAAGCCAAGAACCAATCAAAAAAAAGCGGCAACAACGAAATCCAGAGGACGAGCAATCCCATAAGCAGGATCAAGGTCCAAGCCACCGCTTGTCTGAGTAATGTCCTCGCAATCTCGTTACCTTGTGTCGTTTCCGCTCCTACGATGGCAGGAATCAGATTCCATTGAATCGCGTTCACAACGATTCCATGGGGCAAGCCAACGAGCATCAAGGCGATCAGGTAAGCATCCAGTTGGAGGGATACGCCGAAGGTCGCGGCGACGAGAATTTCCTTGCCCAAGGACGCCAGCTTCACGACGAGCGAAAGGCCACCGGAGATTGCCGTGGCCTGTGCAATGCCTCGAATGAATAGTTTGGCCGGCAACGGTTTCAATCTTATTGTGAATGACTTGAACAGCGTTTGCGCTAACTTGCAGGCTTCTCCGCCGCTACGTTGAGGCTGACCAGCGTCCCATTCTGTTTATCCATGTGAGGAACGTAGGCTTGCGCGTAATCGTCGATGCCAGCATGCTCCGTATCGGCCCAGTTATAGCGCCGGATATGGCAATACCCGGATTGCAGGAGTTGGTCGGACAGGGAACTGAAATCAAATACGTTATAGTGAATGTTGTACAAATAATCCTGCCGCCCGAAGAGTGGGCCCATCACATCGGACAGTCGCTCTGATTGCTGGTAGATGGCGCATAAGGCCGCGAAATCCGGGACCGAAGTACGCAGCAACGCTCCCGGTTTCAATACACGTAGCCACTCGGTCAAGACACGGTTCACATCACGCCGTTTGAAGTGCTCCAGAACGTGGCAGTTATAGATAACCTCAACCGAGTTGTCAGGGATGTAGGACAGGTTATCTATGGTTGATACATGATCGATGTGCGGATACTCAACGGCGTCGATGTGAACATATCCCGGTATGAATCGCTTTCCGCAACCAAGGTGTAACTTCATCGCGCGTTACCGTGGGGGGAGCGCAGTTTGTTCCGGGAGGTAAGTGGCCGCATTGTCCACGAACCATGAATAGGCTTTGCGCATACCTTCTTCCAGACCCGTCGTCGCAGACCAACCTAATGCCTTAATTTTCTCCACGCTCATCACTTTCCTTGGCATGCCATCAGGTTTGGTTGCGTCATAGATAAACTCGCCACGCCAGTCCGCGACCCGGGCAATGAGTTCGGCCATCTGACGGATCGTGACATCGCTACCGGTACCGATGTTCAGATGCTGTTCACTCGAGTAGTGCTTCATCATGAAGACCAGCCCTTCAGCAAGATCGTCGACATAGAGAAACTCCCGCCTTGGCGCCCCGCTGCCCCAGATTTCCACCTTCGTGGCGTTCGAGTGTTTTGCGCGAAAGATCTTTGCCTGCAATGCCGCGGCCACATGGCTCGACTGCAAGTCGTAGTTATCCCCTGGCCCATATAGATTGGTCGGCATGGCGCTTATGAAATCGCAGTCATACTGCCGCCGGTAGGCTTGGCACAGTTTGATGCCCGCGATCTTGGCGACGGCGTACCATTCGTTGGTCGGTTCGAGGGGGCCGGAAAGGAGGTCCTCCTCTCGCATAGGTTGGGTTGCCAGGCGGGGGTAGATACAAGATGACCCTAGAAAAAGCAATTTCTCCACACCCGACTTCCACGAGCTGTGAACGATGTTCGTCTGGATTGCCAAGTTGTCGTAAAGGAACTCTGCGGGTCGAGTCGTATTGGCAAGGATCCCCCCTACTGTAGCCGCCGCGACAAACACTGCCTGCGGTCGCCGTGCCTCCATCCAACGCTCGACGGATTCCTGGCGTCGTAGGTCCACTTCCCCTCGTGTGCAAGTAAGGATTTCGCAGCCCTCTGTAGCCAATCGCCGCAGGATGGCGGAGCCAGCCATGCCTGCATGGCCGGCGACCCATACTCGCTTGTCTTTAAGAACATAGTTACTCCTTATGGTCATGGTAGCGCTGCTCCCTATCGACCGTAACCAAATCTGACTCAACCATTTCCCTTACGAGGTCGTGAAACGTAGTTCTATGCCGCCAACCCAATTTCTCTTGGGCTTTTGCCGGATCGCCGAGCAATACATCGACTTCGGTTGGCCGAAAATAGCGAGGATCGATCTCGATGAGCACTTCTCCCGTTTTGGCGTCGATGCCCCTCTCGTCCGTGCCTTTGCCCTGCCACTGGATGGTGCGGCCAATGTAGCCGAAGGCACGTTCGGCAAACTCGCGAACGCTATGGGATTCGCCGGTGGCGAGCACATAGTCGCTGGGCTCTGACTGTTGAAGCATGAGCCACATGCCTTCGACGTAATCCCGCGCATGCCCCCAGTCTCGCTTGGCGTCAAGGTTGCCGATATACAGCCGCTTCTGGAGGCCGTGGTGTATCGCCGCAACTGCGCGCGAAATCTTGCGGGTCACAAAAGTTTCGCCGCGCGTGGGCCCCTCATGATTGAACAAGATGCCGTTGCACGCAAACATCTTATAGGCCTCCCGATAGTTCACGACGATCCAGTAGGCGTACAGCTTGGCCA
>JBKKAO010000444.1:0-5369 GCA_046714645.1 Burkholderiales bacterium
CTTGGTGACTCCGCGGCACTCAAGCAGGCTCATGACTGGCCTTCGCAACCTCAGAATCCTTTGCATGGCGCCCGAACAAACCCACTCGATCGCGATCGCTCACGATGAATCCGATCAACCCCGCCGGTTTGAACATCACCACAATGAGCAACAGCAAGCCCAGGATGATGGGCCAACCGGTGTCCCAGACATGGGACAGATGGTAGCTGAACAGATCGATCAGCCCGACGCCGAGGATCGAGCCGATCAGAGTTCCGGCGCCGCCGAAGAGCGTATAGAGTACGACTTGCGTGGAGAGCACCGGACCCAACTGGCCAGGTCCGATGTAGCCCTCATGAAAACCGTAGAGCCCGCCCGCCAGGCCCGCGATCGAACCGCTCAGGCAAAATACAATGCCCTTGTAGTTCTGCGTTCTGTAACCGAAAAACGCGATGCGGCCCTCCCGTTGCCGAATGCCCGCCAACACCAATCCGAACTGCGAACGCGTTAGCAGCCGCAATGCGATATACACCGCCGCAAGAATCCCCAGCGCTATGTAGTAGTAAACCGGTCCCTCCATGATCTCGAAACTGCCCGCGGTCAATCGCGGCAGACTGGGGATCCCGTTCTGCCCTCCGACGTAGGACCAGCCCCGCGCAAGACGTTCCACCACGTAGCTGCCCGTCAACGTCCCCAGCGCGATGAACACCATGCTGGGCTGGCGCTTGCCAAGGATGACCAGCACCGCCATCAAGAACGATACGATCAACCCCACCAAGGCGGCGGCTGGAACGATGATGAATATGGAAGTAACGTTCAACTTCGTCGCCAACAGTGCAGTGCTGTACCCCGCCATGCCGAAGAACAGCGCCTGCCCGAAACTCATGATGCCAGCGTAACCCCACACTAAATCGAAGGACAACGCGATTAACCCGAGAATGAAAACTCGTGTCGTGAACAAGATCCAAAAATCGTCGAGGGCGAGAGGGAGCAACGCTGCGACGGCCAACAGTATGCCCTCGATGATAGGAATTGCGAGGCGAACTTGGATGGAATTTCGGTTCATCGCACTATCCATACCCTCTCCTTGGCGCTATCTCCTCCCTCTCCCCGCTCGCGGGGAGAGGGTAGGGTGAGGGGCGTTTGGTAGGACTGCGCACGAACGATCACTAATACGAGTGAAGACAACCTACCTTAGCACTCGCGCGGATCGACCAGTCCGTTGCTCTTCTCGACGATCTCGTACTTACCGCTCTTGGCGACGGCGATGTACATATTCATCTTGACGTGCCACTTGCCCGGAACGACTTCGCAACCACCCCCGATGCCATCAGCGAGCTTGCCGGTTTCAAGCGCGGCGGCCACATCCTCGCGCTTGACGCTCTTGGCTTTCTTCACCGCTTCCGCCCACAGATTGATGCCCCGCCACATTCCCGTGCTCGCGCTGCCCGCGGTAAGGGGGTTCTTCGTCCCGTAAAGCTTGGTGTATTTCTCCTGCACCTTGTTGCCGAAGGGATCGTTTACTTCCTTGAAGTAATCCAGGCAACTGGCCAAGCCTTCGATCTCATGGGCAGGCGTGATATTGAGCGCGTTCTCGTCGTAGTACACGCAAGAGAGGCGTCCGCCGCGTTTTTGGAAACCAGCCTCGTAGAGCTGCTTGAAGAAGGCCGCCACACCGGGAGGAATCGTAGTGTTGAACACATTGTTTACGCCGGCCGACATGATCTTATTCACCGTGGCGCTGTATTCGTTGTGATCGACGGGAAAATACACCTCGCCCACCACTTCTCCACCATTCTTCTCGATAACCTTGCGAGCGTATTTGTTCAATGTATGAGGCCAGACATAGTCGGCCGAGGGCAGGAAGAACTTCTTGCCTCCGTTCTTGATTAGCCAGGGGATGAAGGTATCGCACCGCTGCGCGGGAGTGGGTCCCGTGCAATACAGGTACTTGGTGCACTCCAAGCCTTCATAGAGCTGCGGGTAGATGTAGAGCGTCTTACCGCGATTGACGATAGTGTCCTTGATGGCATTGCGCATCGAGCTGGTGATGCCGCCGAACACGACCGCGACTTTGTCCTGCGTGACCAGCTTGCGTACCTTCGTGACGGCTAGCTGCTCGTTAGTGGCCGTGTCCTCCAATATCATTTGTAGCGGCTGGCCCAGCAAGCCGCCGGCAGCGTTGATCTCGTCGATCACCATCTTGGCGACTTGCGAATTGGGGATGCCACCCCAACTGATGGGGCCAGTCAGATCCGTGGCAATGCCCACTTTGATGGCATCGGCGGCGTGGGCTTTCTCCGGGTTGTACAAATAGCTGCCCGCGCCCAGCGCGGTCATTCCGGCCAGTAACGAACCACGCTGGATGAACTCTCTGCGGGAGTGCGACTGCAATTCCTTCTTGATATCCTCATTGCTCACGGCTAACTCCTCCTCTTGGTCAAAAGGCCTTCCGGCCGAACCTTCACGATCGCGATTGCAATCAAGAAGACTAATACGTCCGCCACCACCGGCTTGATGGCCCAGGGCAGGGCGGCGCTGGTGGTCCCTACCAATGCGGCACCTAGTATGGAACCCTCGAAGCTGCCCATGCCGCCCAGCATGACAGCGAGAAATGACTTGATAAGAAAGGGCACACCCATATCCGCGTTAAGCGAGTAGATCGGAACCATGAGCCCGCCCGCCAGCCCCGCCAAGGCGGCGCCGAAGGCGAAGGTGCCGGCATAAACGCGGCTGGTGGATATCCCGGAGGCGCGCGCGAGGGCGGGATTCTCCAAGGAGGCTCGCATGCGCAATCCCCACTGCGTTTTAGCCAGGAGGAGATAACTCCCCACCATGACCAGGGCGGTGATCACGATCACTGCGGTGCGCCATTTCGATATGGAAATCTGGCCCACCTCGAAAGAACCGACGAAGGGCGCCACCACGTTGAAAAACTGGCCGCCTAGCAGCATGCGGACCCCTTCCCGGAGCACCAACCCTATGGCATAGGTGCCGAGCATCGCCACGATGGGCGCCGCATAGAAGCGCCGGATGGCTACGCGCTCCAATGCGATACCGATGAGCCCGACGACGAAGGGCGCGGCCAGCATGCCCAACCACGCGGGCAGACCGCGCTGATCGAACCAATAGACGGTGTAGGCCCCCAGCAAGACAAACTCGCCGTGGGCGAAATTGAAAATGCCCATCATGCTCGCGATGACGCCGAGTCAGAGCACGACCAGCACGAAGATGGCACCGTAGGCGGCCACATCGAAAAAAAACGGTATGGAGGAGTTCACGGCCTTGTTCTAGTCAGGCGGCCACGCCGCCCATTGCGCATTGCTATCTACCGCGCCGATGACTTCCCCTACCCCAACGGCACGGTTCCTCTCCTAGGGTCTGTTGACCTAGCTTTCGATTCGGCCGCAACACCGCGCCTCACCGAGAGCATTGCCAAGATAAGACTTCCTTCGTTGTGAAGCAAGGCGCTTGTGCGTGCGGACTCAGTTTGCGCAGTGCATCATCGCTGGCGAAACCGCGCCCTCAAGTCCGGGCGCCTCACATCGAAATCAAGAAAGAGAAATTGATCCTCGGGCTCGTGCGCCGGCCCATGCGATGGGTCGTAGCGATGCTGCCCGGCGGTGGTGCCTTCCCGAACCAAGCCGTGCTTCTTACGCGGATCCAGGAGAATGATCTCGCCCACTTCGTGCCGCATGGCCGTGCTCGTTTCGTCCACCAATCCCAAGCGGCCTGAATGCGCCACGACCACCACGAAGTACACGTAGGGAAAGCGGAAGAAATCATCATGCAAACCCACCGGCCCGCAGCCGTGCACGGAGAAACGATCGCGGCTGAAAATCTCGTTCGGCAGGCCAAGCGCTTGAACGACCTGATCCCGCAGGCTATCGATGAACCCGAGGCGAATGTGGTCATAGAGGGAGGGCAGCTCGCGCGTTTCTTCCGCGGGAAAATCACCGGGGCACAGCTCGCGCGCCAGGCGGTAGATTTCCGCCAGTTGTTCGCGTCCGCTCTCGATCCGCTTTCCAGTGCGAATAAAGGACGGACCTCGTGCTCTAACACTCACGGCTTTCCCCTCGCATTTGTAGTCTCGATGCCATTGTAGAACGCGACCTAACGCACCTCGTCCATCCTGAGTACAATCGCGCTAAGGTGCACTTTAACGGAGGGGAAAGTGGTCCAACAGCAAGAAGGATTTCACATGAAACCGAGGCAGCACGAGATTGAGGTAATCCTCACTCGCCAACTGGCGAGTTATCTGTCCACGCCCATCTTTCTCGTGGACGTGGAGGGAACTTTGCTGTTCTACAACGAGTCGGCGGAGGCGATCCTGGGACATCGCTTCGAGGAGTCTGGCGAGATGGCCGCCGCCGAATTGTCCACCATGTTCACCACCACCGATGACGACGGCGCCGAAATCCCCCCCGAAGGATTACCGTTAATGATGGCCTTACGTGGCCACGTTCCCGCCCACCGAACTTTTTGGATTCGTGCACTCGATGGGGTTCGCCGCCATCTCGAGGTAACCGCCCTGCCATTAATCGGCCAATCCAAACGGATAATCGGTGCGGTCGCCATATTCTGGGAAATAGATTAATGATGACGGTCTCGTTTTGGGGCACGCGTGGCTCCCTGGCAACACCCGGCGCGGATACCACACGCTACGGCGGCAACACTTCCTGCGTACAAGTGACGGGGGAGCAAGGCTGGGTGCTGGTGCTCGACGCGGGGACCGGAATACGGCCCTTGGGAAAGGCGCTGCCTAATACGCTGCGCCGCGTGGACTTGCTGCTCACGCACCTGCACATGGATCACATCCAAGGCCTGTGATTTTTTCGGCCCCTGTATGAGGAAGGGATGGAGATTCATATCTGGGGTCCCGCCAGTGCCACGCAGCACTTGCGCGAGCGCCTTGCTCGTTACCTCTCTCCGCCTCTATTCCCGGTCAGGTTGAGGGATCTGCCTTGCCAGCTCACGCTCCACGAAGTGCCGTGTGGGGAAAGCGACATCGGCCCCTTCAAAGTGTCCTCCGCCCTGGTGTGTCATCCCGGGCCCACCGTGGGTTACCGCATCTCGACCGATGGAGTCAGCCTCGCCTATCTGCCCGATCACGAACCTGTCCTCGGAATGAAGCGCCTCAGCTTGCCGGGAGAATGGACTTCGGGTTTCGCATTGGCTCACGGCGTGGACTTGCTGTTGCACGATGCGCAATACACGGATGAGGAGTATCTGAGCCGGGTGGGTTGGGGACATAGTTCGGTCACCGATGCCTTCGAGTTTGCCGTGATGTCGGAGACCAGGCACCTTGTCCCATTCCATCACGATCCCGAGCATAGCGACGAGTTCTTGGATGTGCTATTTGCCCAGGCGACAGAGCGCACAAGACCCCA
>JBKKAO010000445.1:0-4612 GCA_046714645.1 Burkholderiales bacterium
AGCTTGCGAAAGGCGTCGAGACCCATACCAAGTTGCAATAGTGTCCCCGAATAGAGTTGTGTTACCCAGTACACGCCGGTCGATTCCATGGTGAGCGTCTTGATCCTATCGCCACGAACCAGTCGGCCATACGTTGAAGATCACTGTGAAAGCCTGAAACGTCTGGACCGGTTCCTTGCGAGAGAGCAGCACCCCGACATGAAACCGCGATCCATCTCAATGATGGCTGCACGCTCGTGAAGGATCAGCAGCCCCGCCAGCTTGCCTTTTGACTGGACATCCTAAACCTCATGGTGTCCATTCTTGGGGTACCAGTTCAGCCATGCCGTGCAACACGATTCGGCCGCCTTGATTCGATCTTTAATGTAAAGCATACTTGACATCATTAAATAACGCGACGCGAAGAACCCTCGAATCATGAGACTCTCGGAGATTGGGCGGACTGTTCGGGCACGTCGTGAGGAAATTGGGCTTACGCAGCATCGTTTGGCCAAGCTCTCGGGCTTGTCCCGCGCCACCATCAATCAGCTGGAGAACGGTACGCTGAGCGACCTCGGGGTGGTAAAGCTGGCTTCTCTCCTCGAACTAATGAGCCTAACGTTGAATGCCACCCGTCGTCACGCCAAGGCTCGCGGCCTGCGTATGGCCAGTCGTACCGCCAGTGTCAGCTATCGCGAGGCATTGGATATCAAAACGCTCGTGCAGGCGCTTACGACGGGAAGGGTGCCTTCAGGATATGAGGCGCATCTTTGTGCCCTGATCGATGAGGCGCCGTTGTCCTTGATCGTCCAAATGGTGGAGGACGCGGCACGGCAATCTCGGGTCCCTGCAAGGCAGATCTGGCGGCACCTGACGAAACTTGCGGCCGGCTACGCGTCCCCCCGCCAGGCATGGCATTGAGCCGGAAATCACTCCCCAAGGGCGTCTGGCGAGACCTGCTGGTGTTGGCCTTACGTCTGATCGATGATGCTCAGAAGAAATCGGGAACGGATTTTCAGTGGAGTTTTGGCGGCGGCACCGTGCTGATGTTGCGCTACCGCCACCGCCGCAGTAAGGACGTGGATATCTTTGTGCCGGATGCTCAGTACCTCGGTTTTGTCACGCCACGCTTGAGCGCCCTGGCGCAGACGATTAGTGAAGACTACGTTGAAACCAGTGAGCATGTGAAGCTCATCCGCCCGGAAGGCGAGATCGATTTTGTGTCCGCGCCTAGCCTGACCACTGATCCCATCGAGATCTGGAAGATAGCGCGGCGTGCGATTCATGTGGAGACTGCGGTTGAAATTGTGGCCAAGAAGCTTTGGTATCGAGGCGATATGGCGAACGCGCGCGACCTATTCGCTCTCGCTTTGGTCATCGAAAAAGAGCCGAGAAAGCTGGCGAAGGCAAGGCCGTTCCTGACACGGCACCGCAAGAGTTTTCTGGAGCAACTCCGCACTCGGGAAGCGATTTTGAGGATGCAGTTTTCTCAGATAGACGTGATGGACTACCGCCCCACTTTCGAGGAGTGCGTCAAAAAAGCCACTCGCTTTCTCGATGCGCTGTAGGAGGGCTCCTTGTCACCAATCGCCATCAACGTCGCCGGTAGCTCGGCGGCTTTGAGAAGTTCTCGGCGGTACGCTCCTTGTAGATGGGCCGTCTGACGTCTATTATGTGTGACAAGTGTACGACAAGGAAAAGGCCATGCTTTCCGTACGAATCAAACCCGAACTAGAGGCCCGGCTCGTCGAGCGCGCCAAGCTTCTCAATGTCACGAAATCCAAGCTCGTCAACGAGCTTCTGGAACAGGCCCTGGCGCCCTCGCCAAACGCCTACGAGATGCTGCAACGCATACGCCGGCTGGCACCGGGCGAAGACGCTGATTCGGCAAAAGGCGTAAGCGAGAAGATCAAGACTAAGCTACATCGCAAGCATGCCCGTTCGACAAGTTCTCGTTGACTCGGGCCCGCTCATCGCGCTGTTCAATCAGAGTGAGCGCCGCCACGCCTATTTTGACTCGCGCGTGCAGTCGCTCGCAAACCAAGGCGCTCAATTCCTCACGACATGGCCGTGCGTAACCGAAGCCACACATATGCTCAAGGTGCTCGATAACCGGATAGACCTTCTGCTCTGGATTGCGGCAGGCGGCGTACGCGCCCGAGAATTTCCAAGCATCGAGCTATCGGCGATGGCGGATTGGATGCGACGCTATTCGGATCGGCGCGAGATGGATTTCGCCGATGCTTCTCTAATGTGGCTCGCGGTCTCGTCGGGCACCACGGAGATTCTTACGGTAGCGCGTGCGGACTTCGAGCGCTACCGGCTCCCATCGGGCAAAGCCTTTTCAATTCTTTAGGATCTGTGCGTTCCGCGCCGTGTGCAATTTCCCAACCGTGCTCGCAACGACCTGAAATTACCCAGCAAGTTCTTCCAGCAACGCCTTGGCTTCCTTCAGGTCCTTGGTGTCGAAGCCCTCGGTGAACCAGTTGTAGATCGGCGCAAGCAGCTCATAGGCTTCCTTCCGCTTCCTCTGGCTCTGCCACAGTCTTGCGAGGTTGGTGGCCGCACGCAACTCCCAACCCTTTGCCTTCTGCGCGCGGCTCACGTCAAGCGCGCGCTGCAAGAAGTCTTCAGCCAGGTCGGAGTGCAACGGATCGTTCCGCAGATTCAGGACGCCGCGCAAGCGAAGGATTTCCGCCTCGTGGATGCGTTCACTCGTGTGCGCGATGCTCGCGAGCTCGCCGTCGAGCATCGCGATCGCCTCGTCGACGCGACCAAGCCCGGTCAGCGCCTCTGCGATCATGAGGCGGTGGCACGGGATCATGATCGGCGAGTTCGACGCGAGCGAAAGCGCCGTCGCCGCGGTCATCAAGTCGTGGCCCTCACCGAAGCGGCCGCTGAGCATCAATGCGCTCCCTCGCCATGCCCCAATCAGCATCTCGTCGAGAAAACCGAGGGCGTTCTCCTTGGCCAACTGCGAAGCCTCGTCCAGGTGATCCAGCAACGCGCTCGCTTCTCGCCGGTAGAAGTACATCCCCCCGCCGTGCGCGAGGCAGAAGATCAGGTTCAGCGGATTGCCGATTGCACGTGCGTATTCGATCCCATCGTGCAAGGTCTGCTCAGCCTGGTCCGGCCATCCCATCATCCAGAGATGGTGCGCACTCCAGCCGTCGATCCAGGCCTTCATGTCGTTGAGTGTTGCAACCTGGTTGTGACGCTCCGGTGCGTACACCGTATCGAACGCTACGGCATGCCGGCGCGCGATCTCGAAATTTCCGAGCTGGCCATTGATCCATTGCAGATAGCCGTGCCCCACCAGCACATGGCTGTCGAGGCCGCGCCGTTGACCGTCCTCTAGAGCTTTGGTCGCAAGCTCGCGGGCGTCATCGAAGCGCAGGGCGGTGATCAGATGGACCACGAGAAGATAGCACGCGGCGAGCCACTGATCCGCGCGTTGCACGCGCTCCGACAACGCCAGCGCCGCGCGCGCCATGGTCTCGATCTGCGGCGCGCCCCAGCCGCTCAAAGCGAGGTGCGCCGATCCGAGGCCGATGCGCGTGTCGATCTCCCATGCGTCGTGCTGCGGCGTGGGGTCGAGCGTCTCCAGCAGTGTCAGAGCGCGATTGAGGTGCGAGATCGCTTCCCGTAGCGCCAATCTTCCCAGTCCACGCTGCCCGGCCTGGATCCAATAGGGGATTGCCTTGTCGGACAACCCCATCTCGGAATAGTGATGGGCCAGCACCTCGGGTTCGGTGGTCTTGACGTCCGGGAAGCGCTCCTCGATCACTCTTGCGATCTTGCCATGCAGTTCCTGCCTTCGGCTCTTGAGTAGCGAGTCGTAAGCCGCGTCTTGCAACAGCGCGTGCTTGAAGGTGTAGTGTGCTTCGGGCGGATGGCCTCTACGAAAGGCCAACCCCGAGTCGGTGAGCTGCACGAGGGCTCTATCGAGCGCGTCCTGTGGCATGGGGGCCACCGCCGACACCAGATCATAACTAAACTCCCGTCCAATCACCGCCCCGATCTGCGCGATCTCCTTGGCAGCGGCGTGGCGGTCTAGCCGCGCCATCAAGGAATCCCTCAGGCTGGCCGGAATGGTGACGCTGTTGGCGTCACCGGTGTACTCGTAACGATCGCCAACGTCTTTCAAGTCGCCCGATTCGAGAATGAACTTGGTGAGCTCTTCCACAAACAGCGGCACGCCATCGGTCTTGGCCAGGATGCGCTCCAGCAAGTCCGCGGGGAGTGTCTTGCCGTTGGTGAGCTTGGCGATGAGCGCACTGCTCTGCGCGCGCGTGAGCTTGGACAGGTTCAAGGCCACCACGTGAGCGTGCATGGTCCATTTGGATTGGAATTCAGGCCGGTGGGTGATCACCAGGAGCAACGGAATGGTGCGCAGGCGGCCGATCAACAAATCGAGCACTTCAAGACTGGTGGGATCGGCCCAGTGCGCATCCTCGTAGAGCATCACCGTGTGTTGTTTTCTCGCAGCGGCTTCGGTGAGATCGACCAAGGAGCGTAGCGTCTAGTCCTTGAATCTCTGCGGGGTCATCGCAATCGCGCGGTAGCGCGACTCGGTATCCAGTGAGAGCAGCGATGCGATGAAGCGTACGGCTCTGAGCGGGCGGGCGTAATG
>JBKKAO010000446.1:0-22454 GCA_046714645.1 Burkholderiales bacterium
TACCGCTTTGCCGATGGCACGCAACTGAGCCAGCAGCAGTTCCTGGGATTGAAACTCGCCGAGGTGCAAACGCTCACCGGGGATGACAACGCCAACACCCTGGTGGGCTACGCCGGTCATGACACCCTGGATGGAAGGGGTGGAGCGGATATCCTGCTCGGCCAGCGCGGAGATGACACTCTTCGCGGTGGCGAGGGCGATGACGCCTTGGACGGTGGCGGGGATAACGACACGCTCGCCGGCGGATTAGGTGGTGACACCTATCGGTTTAACCGGGGCGATGGCGAGGACGTCCTTGACGAGCAAGGCGATCTGCTCTCGGTGGATACCCTACTGATGGGAGAAGATGTGCTGCCCTCGGAGGTGGCGCTGGTGCGAGAAGCCGGGGGTGACCTGGTGGTCCAACTTGGCACGGACAGCGTACGAGTGCGAGCCTATCACACGGACGACGCGCAGCGTATCGAGCGCATCGCCTTTGCTGATGGTACGGTGATTGGGTTGGCGCAACTCAACGCCTTGCCTGTTGCTCCCATGATGGGCAGTAGTGGTAACGATGTACTGACCGGCGCGCAATTCAATGAGCGGTTGCTGGGATTGGCCGGCGACGACACGCTCTCCGGTGAAGGCGGTGCCGATGACCTGGAAGGCGGTGCGGGCGCGGACACTTATGTCCTCGCCTTGGGAGGAGGGGCTGACCGAATCATTGATGCCGAGGGAGGCCGCGTGCAACTGGCGAGCGGCCTTGCCCCGGCCAGCATCGCGGCGCGGGTGCAGGGAACCGACCTGCTCGTCGCGATTCGCGGCACTCAAGACAGCCTGCTCATCAAGGACTATTTCAATGGGGTGCAGTCCTGGACCCTTGCCGATGCACAGGGAATAGCGCTTCCCATGCAGAACATCCTGACCCAGACTGCTCAAGCCGATGCCGATGTGGCCGGGCGCGATGCGCGGGTCCTTGATGAGTACATTCGTGCGCGCTCGTCGTACATATTGTCGGGATATTCGAGCCAAGGGGCTGTCGTGCAACCGGACGGAAGATTGCTCTTTTCCTGGCGCAACAATGATTCTAGCCAGCGCGTTGATGCTTATCGCCAGGGAAGCATCGTGGGCGGCACAACACCCTCTTTGCTCGACCAATGGTTCGGTGTCGGTTTGAATACTCTTTCTACCGACAGGGCGCTTATTACCGTCGCGCCCGGAATCTATGAATCGGTAAATACGGCGTGGCAAGCGAGCGTGTCGGTCACCTGGCGCCAATCGCGCGTGTCGTCACAATTTTCGAGCGCCACCACCCAGAGCCCGATCTACGGACCCCCGGTCATCGATCCCAACACGGGGGAGACAGTGCGTCCCATTGTTGGCGCTACAACCTCCACCACGTCTACCACCACCACGAGCAGTACCGCGATCGGAACCGTGACCGGTATCTTGTCGCTCGGATCGCAGGTTTTCAACTACCCCTCGACCTGGCAGATCAACGGCCAGAGCTACCCGTCGGCGCTCAACGGGGTCTATGTCAGATCGGAGGTTACGGAAGGGGTGAGTGCGGTGTTGGGAGGCGCCTCGGCGAACTTCATTGAGGGCGCGGATATTGCCGTGGGCGGGGGCGGTAATGACACCTTGATCGCGGGCTATTTCGCCGACGGTGGCGCGGGTAACGACGTATTGTCCGCAGCCACGCTGGTGGACGGTGGTGCAGGTAGTGATCTCATGAGCGGTGCTCGAGGCGGAGGTACCGAGTTCGTGATTCGCGGGAGTGAAGCGGGTTGGGACTTCGTCACCGGAAAAGGCTTGGATCAAGAGACGTATCTCAGGGCCTTCTATGAAGAAATTCACGGGTTACCTCGGCGGGAGTGGGAAGCTAGGCTGACCTATCCCGGGATGTATGCGCCTTGGCAAGTGTGGAGTGACGCACCTTTTGTATTCGGCACGTTCGAGCAGGCGCGCGATTTCTTCTTGAACGAGTGGAACTATTCTCCAGCACAGGCGGCGCAAGCCGCGCAAGATATTTATCTCGCGCCCTTGGCACCCGCGCCCGCAGCCAACGATGTCGCGGGGCTTCAGGCGCTGGATACAGCGGATGTGCTGACGCGCGATACGCTGCGGCTGGAAGGATTGTCCTCCTCGCAAGTCACGCTCTCTTGGAGCCAGGCCTTAAGCGGTAACATGGGCCCAGATCAGGGGCTGCAATCCATCCACAACATACTGGAAATGCGCTGGGGCGCGGACCGCGGGGTGCGAATCCTGATGCCCCATGCCAACGACCCTGCGGGCACCGGCATCGAGCGTTTCGTGTTCAGCGGAAGCGGCGAGACTTGGAGCTTGGCCGATCTACTCATGAGCAGCGCGCCGGTGGTATCCAACCCGCAAGATTTGGACAACGTGGTCCATGCGGGAGCAAGCGACGATGCCGTCGCGGGCTTTGGTGGCAATGACCAACTCTTTGGCGACACCGGCACCGATACCCTTTACGGCGGACTGGGCCACGACGAGCTGCATGGCGGTACAGGTAACGATACGCTCTATGGCGGCAACCCCTTTCCAATCCAGTGGCTCTCCTTCCACGTTCCTCCGGTTGATCCGAACATTGATCTTGGTGCAGATCTGCTCTACGGAGAGGCGGGCGACGACGTGCTTTACGGTCAAGCCGGAAACGATACCCTACGAGGCGGAACAGGAGACGACTACCTCGACGGCGGTGAGGGCGATGACACCTATGTGTTCAACCTCGGCGATGGCGTGGATCATCTGTTAGACACGCAAGGCGCCAACACCTTGGTCTTTGGCGCGGGGATCACGGCGGCGGATTTGTCGCTGGGCATCGGGTCGCTGCTCATCCGTGTTGGCGCCAATGGCAATGCGGTGCACCTGGGTGCCTTCGATCAGGTGGATCCCTTCGCATCGCCGAGCATCTCGGCGATCCGTTTCGCCGATGGCTCGGTGCTTTCCTATGCGCAATTACTTGCGCGCGGGTTCGATATCCAAGGAACCAATGTCAGCGATTTTCTGACTGGGACCGGAGTCGTTGACCGCATGATTGGCGGTGGCGGGGACGATACTTTCTATAGCTTTGCCGGAGACGATGTCATGCAAGGCGGAGCGGGCGACGACTCCTACTTCATTTCACTGGGCGATGGACAGGACCGTATTCTGGATCTTGGCCCCGCGACGGGTAATTTCGACCAAGTCGTCACATATGCGATTTCCGCTTCGGACCTTTCGGCGGAACGTGAAGGAAACAATCTTGTGGTGAGCGTTCAGGATGGCGCAAATCGCATCACCGTGGAGCGTTGGTTCGAAGGTGCGCAATATCGAATCGAGGATTGGATATTTGACGACGGTGTGCAATGGACGGCGGCGCAGATCGAGGCCTTGATACTGACCAATGATGCGCCCGTGCTCTCCGTGCCCATCGCCGATCAGAGTGCCTTGGAAGACACGGCCTTCCGCTTCCAGATACCCACCAATAGCTTTACCGATGCGGATGCGGGTGACATCTTGACCTACGGCGCGAGCCTAGCTGGGGGCTCGGCGCTTCCCATCTGGCTTCGCTTCGATGCGCTTACCCGGACCTTCAGTGGCACGCCGGCCAATGGCGATGTGGGCACGCTCGCCATCAAGATTACGGCTACCGACACGTCCAGTGTTTCGGTCTCGGACCTCTTCGATCTAACGGTGGCCAACACCAACGATGCGCCCGTGAGCAACCCCGATGTGATCGCCCTGGCCGAAGGGGAGATGATAGAAAATCTGGTGGGTACGCTGTTGAGCAACGACACCGATCCTGATATCGGCGACACGCGCGGCATTGCCGCGGTCGATACGACGGCGACGGTGGGCACGGTGAGTTTCGATGCGGGCACGCAGACCCTCGCCTATGCGGCGAATGCCGCGGCTCACAACGCGCTGGCCGCCGGCGCAATAGCGACGGACCAATTCAACTACACCATCGCCGACGGCCAAGGAGCCAACTCCACCGCGACGGTGAGCGTCACTTTGACCGGCGTGAATGACACACCCACCGATGTCACGCTGTCAATCAATACTGTGGCGGAAAACGCCCCGCACTCCACGGTCGGAACGTTGAGCGCCATCGACCCGGACGCGGGTGATACGTTTACCTACAGCATCGTGCCGGGCGGGGATGCAGTCCATTTCGAGAACTCTGGGAGCACCCTCAAAGTGGGTGCGGAGGGATTGGATTTCGAAGCTGGGGCGGCGCGTAGCGTCACGATTCGCGCGACCGATCAAGGCGGACTGAGCTTCGATAAAGTATTAACCGCCGGGGTCACGGACGTCAACGAAGCCCCCACCTTGGCTTATGTCATCGCCGATCAAACCGCCACGGAGGACCTCGCCTTCCATTTCGTGGTGCCGGCCGATACATTTTCCGATGTGGACGCGGGAGATACGCGCACTTACAGCGCGAGTTTGGCGGATGGATCGGCGCTTCCAGTATGGCTTAGCTTCGATCCGGCGACCCGCGGCTTCAGCGGCATGCCTTCTTTCGCGAATGCGGGGACTCTCAACATCCGCGTGAGCGCGTTCGATGGCGGCGGATTGAGTGGGTCGGATGTCTTCGACCTGACCATCAGTTTATATCCGGATTTGATCCTGACCGGAGGCGCGGGGACTGACCTTCTGACTGGCCACTCCGGTAACGACTATCTCAACGGACACCTTGGCGGGGACACCATGATAGGACGGCGGGGGAACGACACCTATGTCGTGGACAGCACGGCGGACGTAGTGACTGAGAACGCCGGGGAGGGAATGGACACGATCCAATCCAGCATCACTTTAACGCTTGGGGCGAACGTCGAGAACTTAATCCTCACCGGCACCACCGCGATCAACGGCACCGGCAATACGCTGGACAACATACTCACCGGCAATAGTGCCAACAACATTCTCGATGGCGGCACTGGTGCGGATACTCTGAGCGGTGGTTCGGGTCACGACCTCTACATCGTGGACCACCCTGGGGACATCGTGATCGAGCACGCCGGAGAGGGCATCGATCTGGTGCAAGCCTCGTCCACCCATACCCTTGGCGCCGACGTCGAGGCCCTCACGCTAACCGGAGCCGCCGCGATCAGCGGCACCGGGAACGCGATGAATAACGTGCTGATCGGCAATGCGGGCGACAACACGCTCAGCGGAGATGCCGGTAACGACATCATGGTTGGGGGCGGGGGCCACGACACGTTGCACGGCGGTGGCGGCATAGACACGATGCTTGGAGGGTTGGGCGATGACACCTATATCGCCGATGGCACCACCGATGTGGTGATCGAGAATGCAAATGAGGGGATGGACAGCATCCAGTCAAGTGTGACCTGGACGCTGGGAAGCACCGTTGAGAATCTCGTCCTTACGGGCGCGCTGGCCATTAACGGAACGGGGAACACGTTCAACAACCTATTGGTGGGCAATTCCTCGGTCAATGTGCTTACCGGCGCGGCTGGGAACGACATCTTGCAAGGGCTAGGCGGTAATGACGTGCTCGACGACACCTCGGGCAATGCGTACCTGGACGGTGGTGCGGGAGCAGACACGATCAAAGGCGGTACAGGAAACGAATTATTCACCGGCGGCTTAGGCAACGACACCATCACCACAGGGACAGGGGCGGACGTCATCGCCTTCAACCGAGGCGATGGCGTGGATACGGTCAACGCCAGCAAGGGACAGGACAACACGATTAGCCTGGGCGGAGCGATGCACTACGGCGATCTGGCCTTGCGCAAGAAGCTCAATGATCTCATCTTGGATACGGGCGCATCGGAGAGCATCACCTTGAAGGACTGGTATGCGAGCACCCGTAACAAGAGCGTGCTCACGTTGCAGAAGATCGTCGAGGCCGGCGCGGACTTCAATGCTGCCTCAAGCGATGCACTCCTGAACAAGAAAGTGGCGAGCTTTAATTTCGGCGGGCTTGTGGACGCCTTCGATGCGGCCAGAGCCACCAACCCAGGGCTCACAAGTTGGGCGCTAACGAATGCGCTAGCGAAATTCCACCTGAGCGGAAGCGATACCGGTGCCTTGGGCGGAGATTTGGCCTACCACTACGGCAGGAACACTACCTTGGCGGGAATCAACGCCACCTCGGCGCAGGAAGTGATCGGTGCGCCGCAGTTCGGTACGCAGGCGCAGACCCTACGGCCCTTGGCGGGAATCCAAGGAGGGGGCGCGTCGCTGAGCTGAGCTTTGGCAGGTAACGAAGCGAGCTTTGGGGTTGGGTGTTTATGTGTTCAAGCGAAAATGTTCGAAAGAGGTGGCATCCTTGGCCGCAACGATTTTGGCCACATCGCCCATCTTGCCCAACCCGCCCTGCTCGGAGTTGTTCATGAGCCAGGACAGGTTGGTCGCGGAATCTGAATTGCGCAAGGCTTCGTCCTTGGTGATCTTGCCCTGGCTGTAGAGCTTGAACAAGGCTTGCTCGAAGGTCACGGAGCCCGGCGACAGGCTCTTGTCCATGGCCTCCTTGATTTGGTCGAATTCGCCCTTGACGACCAATTCGGCAATGTGCTTGCTGTTGATCAGGACCTCCACCGCCGCTGCCATGGCGCCATCGACCGCCTTCACTAGACGCTGCGAAATCACGGCTTTGAGGCTTACGGATAAATCCGAAAGGAGAGCGGAGCGCGCGTCGTGAGGGAAAAAATTCACGATACGGTTGAGCGCGTGATAGCTATTGTTGGCGTGCAAGGTGGTGAGGCAAAGGTGTCCTGTCTGGGCATACAGCAAGGCCTGTTGCAGGGTTTCCTTGTCGCGCACTTCACCGATCATCAGGATATCGGGCGCCTCGCGCATGGCGCTCACCAGGGCGTTGCCGTAGGACTTGGTGTCCATGCCGACTTCGCGCTGGTTGATCACGCATTTGTTGTGATTGAACACGAATTCGATGGGGTCTTCGATGGTGAGAACATGCCCGCCCTTGGTGGCGTTGCGGTGTTCGATCATGGCCGCCAGCGAGGTGGACTTACCGGAGCCTGTGGCCCCTACGACCAACACCAGGCCGCGCTTTTCTACGATGAGTTCTTTCAGTATGGGCGGAAGCTTGAGGGCGTCGATCCCCGCCGTGTGGGAGCGCAAATAGCGGATCACTAGGGCGACGTGCCCGCGCTGGCGGAAGATATTGACGCGAAAACGTCCGATCTGGCCGGCTTGCAGGGAGAGGTTCATCTCCCACTTTTCCTCGAAGTCGCGCTGCTCCTTCTCCGACATGAGTTCGTAGGCGATGCGCCGCGTCATGTCCGGATCCAGCACCTCGGAGTTGACCGGCATGATGGTGCCTAGGATTTTGATGCAGATGGGCGCGCCAGCCGAGATGAACAGGTCGGAGGCCTGTTTCTCGGCCATTAGCTTGAGAACGGGGGTGAGGAAAGTGGACATGGGAATCTCGCTAAGGGGACGCTGACTAGACAGCGTCCCGAAAGCAAGATCCCTGCACGAGGGCTAAACTCCCCGGAGGAGTTCGTTGATGCTGGTCTTGGCGCGGGTCTTGGCGTCCACACGCTTCACGATGACGGCGCAATACAGGCTATATTTACCATCGGCCGAGGGGAGATTTCCCGAGACCACAACGGAACCGGACGGAATGCGCCCATAGAGCACCTCGCCGGTCTCGCGGTTGTAAATCCGGGTGCTGGTTCCAATGTAAACGCCCATGGAGATGACGGAGCCTTCCTCGACGATGACGCCTTCGACGATCTCGGAACGGGCGCCGATGAAGCAGTGGTCTTCGATGATGGTGGGATTGGCCTGCACGGGCTCAAGCACGCCGCCGATGCCCACGCCGCCCGAGAGATGTACGTTCTTGCCGATCTGAGCGCAAGAGCCCACGGTCGCCCAGGTATCGACCATGGTGCCTTCGTCCACGTAGGCACCGATGTTGACGAAGGAGGGCATGAGCACCACGTTTTTGGCGATGAAAGACCCCGCGCGCACCACGGCAGGCGGCACCACGCGGAAACCGCCGGCTTTGAAATCCTTCTCGCCATAGGCGGCGAACTTGGCGGGAACCTTATCGAAGTAATTGGTGTAACCGTCGCGGATGACGCCGTTATCCTGCAAGCGGAAAGACAGTAACACCGCCTTCTTGACCCATTGATGCGTCACCCAATTGCCGCCGGTCTTCTCTGCCACGCGCAGGGTGCCGGCGTCCAGTTGCGCCAGGACGCTGCCGACCGCCTCCCGGATCCTGGGATCGGCATTGGCGGGTGAGATGGTCTGCCGGTTCTCGAAGGCGTCGTCGATGGTTCGTTGTAAATCGTTCATCTGTGGATCTCCTGAAAAAACAGTTTGAGCCGTTGCACGGCATCCAGGCATTCGTCGTACTCCGCCACCAGCGCGATGCGTACGAAATTCTTCCCCGGATTGACGCCCCGCGCCTCGCGCGCCAGATAGCTGCCTGGCAAGACGATGACGTTGTAGCGCGAGTACAACTGCCGAGCGAAAACTTGGTCGTCGATGGGGGTGCGCACCCAGAGGTAGAAGGCGGCATCGGGGAGGCTGACCGGGGTCACTTCTCGTAGCACCTTAACGGCGGCCGAGAATTTGGCTGCGTACTTCCGGCGATTCTCCACCACATGGGCTTCGTCCTTCCAGGCCACCTCGCTCGCCACCTGGACGGCGGGGTTCATGGCGCAGCCGTGATAGGTGCGGTAGAGCAAAAACCGATCGAGCACCGCCGCGTCGCCGGCCACGAAGCCCGAGCGCATGCCCGGCACGTTGGAGCGCTTGGACAAGCTGCCGAAGGCCACCAAGAGCGCGTAGTTCTTGAGCCCTAGTTGTTGCGCGGCCTGAAGGCTTCCCAAGGGCGGACGGGCCTCATCGAAATAGATTTCCGAGTAGCACTCATCGGAGGCGATGATGAATCCATATTTCTCGGAGAGTTCGAACAGCGCGCGCCAGTCCTCGAGACCCATCACCGCTCCGGCGGGGTTTCCCGGCGAGCAAACATAAATAAGCTGGGTGCGCTCCCATACCTCCTCAGGCAGTTGGGCGAGGTCGGGGCGAAACCCATTCTCCGCACTCAGATTGAGGAATTCAGGCCGGGCGCCGGCCAGGAGCGCCGCGCCTTCATAGATCTGGTAGAAAGGATTAGGGACCACCACCGTGGCACCCGCACGCGTGGAATCCACCACCGTTTGGGCGAAAGCGAACAAAGCTTCCCGGCTGCCATTGACCGGGACCACTTGGGTTTCCGCATCGAGTTCTTTCAAGTGGTAACGCCGGACCAACCAGGTAGCGATGCTTCCGCGCAACTCGGGGGTTCCCGCCGTGGCGGGATAGCGCGCCAATCCGGAAAGATTGTCCGCGAGTGTTTGTTGAATTAGAGCGGGGGTGGCGTGCTTGGGCTCGCCAATGGAGAGGCTCACCTGCGGGTAGCTCGCGCTGGGCGTGAGACCTTGAAATAGCGTCTTGAGCTTTTGGAACGGGTAGGGTTGGAGCAGCGCGAGGTTTGGATTCATGGGGTCGCGACCACGCGATCATGCCGGGCTGTGGAAGGCGGCGGATTATAAGGCGAGAGCATAGGCGCAACGTGGGCTTGAATAAGACGAAGATTCGCGCAGTAAGCGGCTTGATCACCGGTGCCGTGATATGGGGGCTGATCTGGTATCCCTTCCGGGTCTTGGAGGCACAGGGCCTGTTCGGGAGCGTGAGTACCGCCTACGTCTACGGCGTGGCGTTGTGGGTGGCCTTTGTCTTGTGCTGGCGCCAACTGCCGCGTGTGCGAGGTGATGCCATGGTGTTATTTTGGATCGGCCTCATCGCGGGCTGGACCAATCTCGCCTATGTCATCGCCACCATAGAGGGCGAAGTCATGCGAGTGATGTTGCTGTTCTACCTCGCCCCGCTTTGGACGGTGCTCTTCGCGCGCGTATTGTTGAACGAGAAACCCGGTGGCATCGGATTGTTCGTGGTGCTGGTTTCAGTGGCGGGCGCGGTGACCATGCTGTGGAATCCCTCGCAAGGGCTTCCCATTCCTTCGAATCGAGCGGAGTGGTTAGGCTTGAGCTCGGGAATGGGCTTCGCGCTTAGCAACGTGCTTATTCGCAAGGCCCATGGGGTGGGTATCCCGGTCAAATCCCTCGCGGTATTCGCCGGGGTCACCCTATTGGCGCTGGCGTGGAGCTTGTTGGGACCTTCCGGACGCCTGGCGCCTGCATTGGGATTATCGTCCTATGCGTTGGTCATCGTGCTTGGGCTGGTCATTTTGGCAACCAACTGGGCCGTTCAGTACGGTCTTAGCCAGACCACGGCGACCCAGGCCATCGTCATCCTGCTCTTCGAATTGGTGGTGGCGGCCATCGGGTCCTATTTCTTGGCGGGAGAATCAATGACACCCCAGGAATGGGCGGGCGGCGCCTTGATCGTCACCGCAAGTTTGTTATCCGGACGCCTGGGCGGCTCTCAAGCGATGGGTGAGCCGCCGGTACTGGAGGCGGTCGGAAATTCGCCCAGTTCCACCCGGGGTTGAGGGAGCCAGCCCGCCTTACGGTGCTCCGCTACGACGGTGGTGAAAATGCCGCCGCGCACCCAGAATTTCGCCGTCAGCCGCATGAATCGCGGATCCGTGGCGCGGGCCAAATCCTCCAAAATGCGATGGGTGACAGCCTCATGAAAAGCTCTCTCATTGCGGAAGGACCAGATGTAGAGCTTCAAGCTCTTCAATTCCACGCAGCTCTGGCCGGGGATGTAGTCCAGGATCAAGGTGGCGAAGTCCGGCTGCCCCGTCATGGGGCACAGACAGGTGAATTCGGGGATCTCCATGTGAATGTGGTAGTCCCTTTCCGGCGATGGATTGGGAAAAGTTTGGAGATCCTTGGTTGCGGTAGTGGGCATCGGTAGAGGTCTTTCGCTAGAATACGAATCATTGGATAAATGGCGATATCATCATAAGCAAGTAGCCGTTACGAGGGACCTGAGCGCCTGGCCACCCGGAAAGGTCCAGGCGCTTGTTTTATCTTGCTTTCCGGAAGTATATCGACTGGGACCCTAAGCATTGCGCCTCGCGCACATCAAACTCGCAGGATTTAAATCCTTCGTCGATCCGACGCATATCCCGGTCCCCAGCGCGCTGGTGGGCGTGGTGGGCCCTAACGGCTGTGGTAAGTCCAACGTCATCGATGCCGTGCGCTGGGTCTTGGGCGAATCCTCCGCCAAGCACCTGCGCGGGGAAACCATGCAGGATGTGATCTTCAACGGCTCCAGCGGGCGCAAGCCCGTCAGCCGCGCCAGCGTGGAGCTGATCTTCGACAACAGCTTGGGGAAAGCGAGCGGTCCGTGGTCGCGCTACGCGGAAATCTCCGTCAAGCGCGTTCTGGAACGAAACGGTGAGTCCGGTTACTTCATCAACAACCAGCACGTGCGCCGGCGCGATGTGGCCGATATGTTTCTGGGCACGGGCTTGGGCGGGCGCGCCTACGCCATCATCGAACAGGGCATGATCTCGCGCATCATCGAGGCCAAGCCAGAAGAACTCAGGAGCTTTCTCGAGGAAGCCGCGGGAGTTTCCAAATACCGCGAAAGACGCAAGGAGACCGAAGGGCGCCTCACCGATACACGGGAGAACCTCGCTCGCGTCAGCGACATCGTGCAAGAGCTCGCACGTAATTTAGAGCATCTTGAGGCTCAGGCCGAAGTGGCGGCTAAGTTTCGCGCCTTGGAGGCTGAACTTAAGTCCACCCAGCAATTGCTTTGGTATTCGCGCATGCAGGAGGCCATGCAACAGCGCAATCGCCACCTGCGAGAGCTAGATCAAACCTTCGTCGAGCTGGAAGCGGAAACGGCCCGCATCCGCGAACTGGAGCGTGCGCTCGAAGCGGCGCACCAGGAGTACATGGCCGGTAGCGATGGCTTGCAACAGGCACAAGGTGGTCTATACGAGGCCAATGCCACTGTGGCCCGGCTAGAGCAAAGCCTCGAACACCTGCGCGAAAATCGTAGCCGGCTGCGAGGGCAGTTGGACCGGGCCCAAGCGGAATTGACCCAGGCTGATGAGCGCAAAGCCGCCATCGAATCCGGTCAGATCGAGCAATCGCAGGCTTTGGAATCCGCTCGCCATGAGTTAGCCGTTGCGCGGCAGCGCGCCGAACAGGCGGCTCAAGAACTCCCGGACGCCGAGGGGCAGTATGCGGCAAGCCGAGAGTGTCTGGATGAAGCGCAACGCCAGCTTGCCTTGGCGCAGCGAGAACTGGGGGTGGAGCGCACACGCTTGACGCACGCCGAGCGCGTGATCGAGCAACTGCAAGGGCGCCGTACGCGTTTGATGGAAGAGCGCGAGGGCCTACAACGGCCCGATCCCAGGATCTTGGAAGAATTGCGGGAGAAAGTCGAAACCTGGGGCGAAGCCTTGCGGCGCGACCGCAAGGCCTTGGCCGCGATCGACAGCCAGTTGCCGGCACTGGACCAAGCGGTAAAGAGCGCTGTCCTGGCACTGGAAACCGCCGAGCGCGAGATCGGCGCGCAGGATGCGCGCCGGCAAGCGCTGGAGTTGTTACAGCGGCAAGTGAGCCGTTCTGGCGAGATGCACGCTTGGTTGGATCAGCAGCAACTGGACGGCTTCTCCCGCTTGTGGGAAGGTCTGAGCATTCGCCCGGGTTGGGAAAATGCCCTGGAAGCCGTTCTTCGCGAACGCTTGAATGGCATCGCGCTCCGGCAACTCGGACAAGCGCAACCCTGGTTACAGCATCCACCGCCCGGCAAGGTGTCCTTCTTCGAGCGAGCACAAGGCCGTGCTCCGAATTCTCCCTGGCAGGGCCGTCCCACTCTGATCAGTTGTTTGGAGATTCGCGACCCCGCCTTGAGCGCCGTGTTAGCGGATTGGCTCGATCAGGTTTACATCGTCGAGAGCGCGGCGGAGGGATTTCTCCGGCGTGCGGATCTACCCGCGGGCGCGCGTTTGGTATGCCCCGAGGGTCACGTGTTCACCGCCAGCAGCGTGAGCTTTCACGCGGAGGACTCCGAGGTGCATGGCATTCTCGCGCGCCAGCATGAGATCGAGGCTCTGCAAACACGGCGTGAAGCGATCGCCCAGGGCGTGGAGGGCTATCGAAGCCGTAAGGAGGAAGCACTTCTTGCACTGGACTCATGCCGTCAAGAACAGCAGGCCGCGCGAGACCGCCGTGATGAGACGCAGCGCGCCCAGCACGCCGCCGAGTTGGAATGGGTACGCGGGTCCGAACAAGCGGACCGGATCCATCAGCGCTTCCAGCAAATCGAGGCGGAGTTCTCCAATGTGGAGGGCGAGCTTGTACGCGAACAAAGCCTGCGCCAGGATGCCTCGGGCGCGTTGGCGCGATTGGAAAATCAAGAGTTGGCGAACGAATCGCAGCTCGCCGCGCTGCGCGGCGAACACGAAAGGGCGGCCGAGGAATTGCGCCGGACGCGGGAAGCCCATGAGGGCGCGGTGCGCGCCTTGCAGGAACGCCAATTTGGCGAGCGCGTGTTAGAGCAGAAATTGCAGGACCTGCAATCCGCCCATCAACAGGTGATATCCGGTTTGGACAAACTCTCCGGCCTGCTGGCGAACGTTCGCGGGGAAATGGAAACCCTAGACGAAAGCGCGGTGATGGAGGAACTGCAAAGCGCGCTGGCTCTGAAGGCACAACGCGACACGGCCCTCTCTGAACTGCGGCAACAGGTGGAAGCGAAAGAAAGTGTGCGGCGCGATCTAGACCGCCAGCGGATGACGGCCCAGCAGCGCCTCATGCCCTTGCAGGAGCGCGCGAGCGAGTTGAAGTTGAAGGAGCAGGAGGCGCGCCTAGTGCAGGAGAACTTCGCCAGCCAGCTGGACGAGTCCGGCGCCAACGAAGAGGACCTGGCGCCACGGCTGCTTAAGGGCATCAGAGCCTCCGCTCTTCAATCCGGCATCACGCGCTTGAGCGAGGAGATTACCGGGCTCGGCGCGGTGAACTTGGCGGCTTTGGAAGAACTCGAGTCCTTCAGGGCTCGCAAGAACTACTTGGACGCGCAAAGCCGCGACCTCACCGAGGCTATGGCCACGCTGCAGGATGCCATACGCAAGATCGATCGCGAAACCCGGGAGCGTCTGCGTAACACCTACGAGGAGGTGAACCGGCATTTCGGCGAAATGTTTCCTCAGCTATTCGGCGGCGGTGAAGCGCAGCTCGTGATGACCGGCGAAGAGATTCTGGATTGCGGATTACAAGTGGTCGCCCGCCCCCCTGGCAAGCGGAATACCTCCATTCATCTTCTCTCCGGAGGGGAGAAGGCGCTCACCGCCATCGCACTGGTATTCTCGTTGTTCCAGCTGAACCCGGCGCCCTTCTGCTTGTTAGACGAGGTGGACGCGCCCCTGGACGACACCAACACGGAGCGCTTTTGCAAGTTGGTACAACGTATTTCGGAGCAAACGCAGTTTCTCTACGTCAGCCACAACAAAATCACCATGGAGATGGCTCACCAATTGGTGGGCGTCACCATGCCTGAGCAGGGCGTGTCCAAGATTGTTGCCGTGGATATCGGCGAAGCCGTCCGGATGCGCACCGAAGTGGCCGCATAGGACCGCTGCTAACAGGAATTCCTTAGGAAGATAGATGAGCAAACTACAAATCGCATTGGTCGTATTCGGTGTCCTCATCGTCGCCAGCATCTATGTCTTCAACCGCTGGCAGGAACGCCGCTACCGGAAGCGTGCGGAATCGGCCTTTCAACAGCGGCACGAAGACGTACTGCTCAAGGATGCCGTGCCGCCGCCAGCACCCGCCATGCGCGTGAGAGAGCGCATAGAGCCGCAGTTTCAAAACCGCGAACCTAGCGTAAAGGAAGACCGGGAAGCGAGCGTCCCTCAAACCTTCTCGGTCACGCAGAGCGCGGAGATGAATCCGGGCGAAGCGCAAAAGGTCGAACCGCGGCGGAGCGACAATCAGGCTCCGGCGGCTTCGCCTGCCGGCGCCGACAAGTTGGACTACCAGGTCGATCTAGTGGCGCACAGCCCCATTGCCCATAGCATTTTGGAGAAAGCGCTCAAACAGTTGAGCGATCTGGCTAACCGGGTGCGCCTCTGGGGTGCGGCGAACAACGGCTGGACTCCCGTGGACTTGCACGCCGCGCCAAAATACTCTCGAGTGCGCGCCACGCTACAGTTGGTCAATCGTTCCGGCATGGTGCCCCAGGAGGACCTGCTTACCTTCAAGCGCGCTTTTGAGCGCTGCGCCACCGAGGCCGAGGCCTCGCTAGAAGCCGCGGAAATTGAACCCCTGGTGGAAGTAGCGCGGGAGTTGGACCGGTTTTGCCAGCAATCCGATATCGTGGTGGGCTTGAGCGTGATCGCACAAAAGAGCGGTCCCTTCGCCGGCACCAAGGTGCGGGCATGGGCGGAAGCCGCGGGCTTTCAATTACGCCCCGATGGCATCTTTCAGTTCTTCGATGAGCACGGTCGTCCCTCCATCACCATGGAGAGCCATGATAACCCTGGGTTCGTGCCCGAACGCATTCGTACCCTGACCACGAACGGGGTCACGCTCTTGCTCGATGTTCCCAAAGTGGCCAATGGGGTTCATGCCTTCGACAAATTGGTGAGCTTGGCCCGTCACTTGGCGAACGCTATGGGAGGCACTCTAGTGGACGATAACAAGACGACGGTCAACGAGTCGGGGCTAGACCAGATCCGCGGACAACTCAAGCAGATCTATCAAGAGATGGAATCGCGCGGTATTCCGGCGGGAAGTGCTCTGGCCATGAGGCTATTTAGCTAGCGTTTCCATGGCAGTCCCGGCGCAATTGCGTTCTCGCGCCCAGGAGTTGCGCGCGCTGATCGAACATCATAACTATCTGTATTACGTCAAAGACCAGCCTGTCATCCGCGATAGCGAATACGACCGGTTCTTTCGCGAGTTGTCTAACATTGAGAGCGAGTTTCCGGAACTCAAGACCCCGGACTCGCCCACGCAGAGAGTCGGTGCGGCACCGCTGGACGCCTTCGAGCCGGTTCACCACGAAATTCCCATGCTGTCCCTCAACAATGCCTTCCATGAGGCGGACGTGGAAGGGTTTGACCGGCGCGTGCGTGAGGGTTTGGGCATCGAGGAGGTGGAGTACGCCGTGGAACCCAAGTTCGACGGCTTGGCCATTAGCCTTCGCTATGAGGCCGGGCTCTTCGTCCAAGGCGCGACCCGCGGAGACGGTTCGCAAGGCGAGAACGTGACGGCCAACTTGCGCACGGTGCGATCCGTTCCACTGCGTTTGGCAGGCGAGCACCCGCCGGAGCTCCTCGAAGTGCGTGGAGAGGTGCTCATGTTCAAGGAAGACTTCGTGGCGCTCAACCGGCAGCAGCAAGCCTTGGGGGAAAAGGAGTTCGTCAATCCAAGAAATGCCGCGGCGGGTGCGCTACGCCAATTGGATCCCCAAGTCAGCGCCACCCGTCCCTTGCGTTTTTTCGCCTATGCCATCGGCGTGGCCAAGGCTCGAGATTTACCCTTGGACCTGCATAGTCGGCAGATGGATTACCTCGCCCAGTTCGCTATTCCCGTAGCGCCAGGGCGTGCCGTGGTGAGAGGTGTGGACGGCTTGATGGACTACTACCGCCAAATCGGCGCTCAACGCGAGGCGCTTCCCTATGACATCGACGGGGTGGTGTACAAGGTCAATGACCTCGGCCAGCAACAGCAGCTCGGATTCGTATCCCGTGCGCCGCGCTTTGCCGTGGCGCATAAATATCCGGCGGAGGAAGCTTCCACGCGGGTGTTGGACATCGGCGTGCAAGTGGGACGCACGGGTGCCTTGACCCGCGTGGCGCGGCTGGAGCCGGTCTTCGTGGGCGGTGTGACGGAGACCAACGCCACCTTGCACAATGAAGATGAGGTGAGGCGCAAGGACGTGAGGATCGGAGATCGCGTGGTCGTGCGGCGGGCCGGCGATGTCATCCCCGAGGTAGCGCGGGTCCTTCTGGACGAACGGCCGCAGGACGCACGCGAGTTCGTCATGCCCGCGCGCTGTCCCGTATGCGATTCGCCCGTGGAGCGCACCGAGGGAGAAGCGGTCTCGCGCTGCACTGCCGGGCTCACCTGTGCGGCACAGCGCAAGCAAGCCATTTTGCACTTCGCCTCCCGCCGCGCCATGGACATCGAAGGTCTGGGCGAGAAATTGGTGGACCAACTGGTGGAGAAGAACTGGGTCCGGACACCCGCTGATCTCTACCAGATCCAAGTGGCGCACCTGGCTGATCTCGGCCGCATGGGAGAGAAGTCCGCCGCCAATCTCGCCGCGGCGCTGGAGAAGAGCCAGCACACGACCTTGGCACGCTTCGTCTACGCCCTGGGGATTCGTAACGTGGGCGAGAGTACCGCACGGGATTTGGCGGCGTACTTCGGCGAACTCGACGCCCTCATGAATGGAAGCGAAGAGGACATACTACGGGTGCCGGACGTCGGTCCTATCGTGGCGCGCAGTGTCCTGGAGTTCTTCCGTAGTTCAACCAATCGAGAGGTGGTGGCGGCGCTGGCTAGCAGCATCAGGTTCGAGCCTCAAACACCGCCGCCGCGCTCCACTGGGCTCGCCGGAAAGTCCTTTGTGCTCACCGGCGTCCTGCCTAATCTGTCACGGGAAGAAGCTAGCATGCGCATCCAAGCGCTGGGCGGAAAAGTGGTGTCTAGTGTGTCGAAGAAGACAGACTATGTGATCGCGGGCGCGGATCCTGGGAGCAAGTACACCAAGGCCCAGGAACTGGGACTGCCCATTTTGGACGAGGAGCAATTCCTGCATCTGCTTCAACACCTTTCAAGCGAGTGAGTCATCTATGACAACGGTAACTAAGGCCGTCTTCCCCGTGGCCGGATTGGGCACCCGGTTTCTACCGGTCACCAAGGCGAGTCCCAAGGAGATGCTTCCCATCGTGGACAAGCCCCTCATCCAATACGCCGTGGAAGAAGCCGTGGAAGCGGGAATTAACCACATGATCTTCATCACGGGCCGTAACAAGCGGGCCATAGAGGATCACTTCGACAAAGCCTATGAGTTGGAAACGGAGCTGGAGATGCGCGGCCGGCAAAAGCTACTCGCCCAAGTGCGTAACATCGTTCCGCGCCACGTCCACTGCACCTATGTGCGGCAGACCGAAGCACTGGGTCTGGGGCACGCCGTTCTGTGCGCCAAGCCCGTGGTCGGAAACGAACCCTTTGCGGTCATCCTGGCCGATGACCTGATCGATGCCGGCGTGCCTGCCTTGCGCCAGATGGTGGCGGTGTTCGAGCGCAAGCGCTGCTCCGTCATCGCGGTGCAGAACGTCGCTCCGCATGAGACCTCCAGCTACGGAATCATCGCGGGCGAGCCCGAAGGGGACCGGATCATTCGCATTTCTAAGATCGTGGAAAAGCCCCAACCGGCGGATGCGCCTTCCACGCTAGGAGTGGTGGGACGCTACATCCTGACTCCCGCGGTGTTCCGGCATCTCGAGCAGGTCAAACCGGGGGCGGGCGGCGAGATTCAATTGACCGACGGCATCGCCGCCGCGCTGGCCGGAGAGGGTGCCGTGGGATATCAGTTTGAGGGGATACGCTACGACTGCGGCTCGAAACTAGGTTATATCCAAGCCAACATCATGTATGGATTGCGCCATTCCGAAGTCGGGAAAGATCTGGCGGAATTTATCAAGAGGCTGCCTGGATAGGCCATGTTGGCTCCCGAGGAAGCCTGGAAGGTTCTGCGCAGCGCGGATGTCATCTGCGACGAGAACGCCGCGCGCGCGGCCATTGGGCGTGTCGCCAAGGAAATCTCCGCTGCTTTGGGAGACCGGTTTCCCGTCGTGATATCGGTCATGGGGGGCGGAGTGGTATTCACCGGGCAGTTACTTCCGCTACTGCGTTTTCCACTCGAATTCGATTATCTGCACGCGACCCGCTACCGCGATACCACCACCGGCGGTCAGATCGAGTGGAAGGTGCTTCCAAGGGTGGCGGTCAAAGGACGTGTGGTGTTAATCCTCGATGACATCCTGGACCAGGGGCACACCTTACGGGCCATTCGCGAACGCATGCTAGGTGAAGGGGCGAGCGCCTTCTACAGCGCGGTTTTCGCCGATAAGATTCTCCCTCAGGAAAAACCCATTCACGCGGACTTCGTCGGCGTCCAGGTTCCCGACCGCTATGTGTTTGGTTATGGAATGGATGTGCATGGCGCTTGGCGCAATCTTCCCGCCGTTTACGCGGTCAAGAAGGAGTAGTAATGCTGGCAATCATCGGCGGGTCCGGTCTGACCCGACTCGCCAATCTGGAAGTAACCCACCGTCAGATCGTGCGTACCCCGTGGGGGGAACCCTCCGGGCCGCTGACGTTCGGGCATATCAAGGGCAGGGAAGTGGTTTTTCTCGCACGCCATGGTTACGGCCACACCATCGTGCCCCATCGCGTGAACTACCGGGCGAATATTTGGGCACTCAAGGAGTACAAGGCGAAGCAAATTGTCTCGGTGGCCTCCGTGGGCGGCATACGGGCGGACATGAAACCCGGTGTCTTGGCCGTTCCGCATCAAATAATCGATTACACCCACGGACGGCAGGGGACATTTTTCGAGGGCGAAGGGGAGGGGGAGGAGCGCGCCGTGGTGCACATCGATTTCACCCACCCCTACGACCAGGCGATGCGTGACCTGTTGTTGCGCGCGGCTAAGGCGGCAGCGGTGCCGCTCATCGACGGAGGCGTCTACGCCACCACCCAAGGACCTCGGTTAGAGACCGCCGCTGAGATCAACCGCCTGGAGGGCGATGGCGCCGATATGGTGTGCATGACGGGGATGCCCGAAGCAGCCCTCGCGCGCGAAATCGGTCTACCCTATGCCGCCGTCGCGGTGGTAGCAAATTACGCGGCCGGAAGGGTCGATAGCGCCGGCGGTGTTCAGATGGACACCATACATGCCATCTTGCAAAACGCGCTGGGACAGGTCCGAAGCGTGACCGAGCATCTGCTGGCCCTTCATGATTAGGACGGTGCTACGCATGGGCGACTCGCGCCTGTTGGAGGCGTCCAGGCCGGTGGAGGCCTTCGATACCCCGGAACTGCATGCGCTTCTGCAAGACATGGACGACACCATGCGCGCCCTTAGCGGCGCGGGCATCGCCGCGCCTCAGATCGGCGTACCACTGCGAATGGTGATCTTCGAGGTCAAACAAAATCCCCGCTATCCCGACGCGGAATCGGTGCCCTATACGGTGCTCATTAACCCGCTCATCACGCCCCTAGGTGAGGCCATGGAGGATGGATGGGAGGGATGCCTGAGCGTTCCTGGAATGCGCGGTGTGGTACCGCGCCATGTCCAACTGCGATATCAAGGCAATGACATTCAGGGCCACCCCATTGACCGAACGGTCTCGGGTTTTCATGCTCGCGTCGTCCAGCACGAGTGCGATCATCTGGACGGCATTCTCTATCCTATGCGAATCAGGGATTTGCGAATGTTCGGATTCAACGATGTCCTGTTTCCCGGTCAAGATGTGGCGGAAGAATAATTTGGCAAATCCCCTGTTAAGTATTGTGTAATTTCGTCGTAACCCTGGCTGTCGAGACCAAAGAAGAATGCGGCCAGGACCGTGGCAGTTCGATTCCCCTCCCGTCAGAGTAGCGCTCCCCGAGGCACGTCCCCACGTGCCGAGGTTCTCTTTGCGCAAGCCCTCACCCACCATAGCGCAGGCCAGTTCGCCCTGGCGCTGGATCTTTATCGCCAAATACTGAGTGAGAACCCGGGCCACGCTAAAGGCCTGGAGCTATCGGGCATATGCTGCATGCAGCTTGGCCGCTACGCCGGCGCCCTGGATTATCTTCGTGCTGCGTTGAATATAGATAAAAATAATAATATTATTCTCAATAATATAGGGGTTAGTCTTCAGAATATAGGTAAGGCGGAAGAAGCGATCGAAAGCTTTCGTGGCTCGGTCCGGTTACAAGGCAACTACCCGGAAGCGCACAACAATCTCGGGACCGCTTTGGAGGCCTCGGGAAACTTGCCCGAAGCCGTCAGCGCCTATCTACACGCTGTCGCGCTGGCACCGGAACATCGAGCCGCCCTCACCAATTTGAAGCGGCTGGCGTGCGATCCGAAGGTTGCTCCAGTGATTTTAGGAAAGGTGGACGCACATCCCCTGGTCTCCATCGCGCTGCGCGAGCTATGCGCCATCGCCAAGATCGTTTCTTCAAGGCAACAGCCCGTCCACCCTTCAGAACCCTCGACGGCATTGCTGGAGTCCGCCGCGGCCAAAGCGGCGCATGGCGATACGGCCTGCGCCATCGAAGAATACCGGCGCGCATTGCAGCAGGACCCTCTGAACGCTAACGCGTGGAACAACCTGGGTCTGCTCTACAGGCAAGTGCAGGATCACGCGCAAGCCTTACGTGCAATCCTTCGCGCCACGGACCTCGATCCGAACTCCGCGCTCGCTTGGAATAATCTGGGCAGTTGTTACCTGGATGTGGGCGACCTAGGGCAAGCGCGTAGCGCCTTGGAACGTGCCAAGACTCTGTGCCCAGCCTTGGCCAGCATCGAGTGTAATTTGGGCATGCTTCATCGCGCTCGGCAAGAGGTGCCGGAAGCCGTGACCTGCTATCAGCGCGCCCTGGCGCTGGACCCAGGCCTGTACGAGGCCCACCTCAATCTGGGCAACTTGCTTAGCGAATTCGGCGATGAGGCCGGCGCAAACGCGGCCTGTGCGCGCGCCGCGCAATTGGCCCCGCATAGTCCGGAAGCCCATTACAGTGTGGCGGTTAGCGAGAGCTCGCCCGAGGTGGCCTTGAATCACCTCCATCGTGCGCTGAATTTAAAGCCTGTTTATGCGGAAGCCGAGCTCGCCCGCGTCTATACCCAACTCAAAGCCTGCGACTGGACCGGTTTGTCCGGCCGCATTGCGCGCGTCAACGAAATGGCGATGGATCCCGCCGCGCCGCCCTTGTCGCCGTTCTGGTTCCTAGCGGTCTCGGAATCGCGCAAGGCGCAGCAATCGTGCGCACGCAAATGGGCACGCCGGAAAATGCCGCCGGTCGCGCCCTTCGCGCGCGCGGATGTCCGCACGCGCCGCGAGAAAAAGAACTCCATGGTGCGTGTGGGATTCCTGTCCGGTGATCTGCGCCAGCATGCGGTGGGCGAACTGCTCAAGGATGTCTTACCGCTCGTGGATCCTCTGCGCTGTGAGCTCTTCGCCTATGACGCTGGCCCCGACGATGGCAGTGACACGCGCAGGTCCTTATTGCGGGCTTTTCGCGAAGTGCGCCCAGTAGCAACCATGGGCGCGAGTGCCCTCGCCAACGCGATCGCGGGCGACGTCATCGACGTGCTGGTGGACCTCTCAGGTTATACGCAACACTCCCGTTCCAAGGCGTTGGCGCTGCGGCCCGCGCCGGTGCAAGTGAGCTACCTGGGCTTTCCGGGAACCATGGGATGGGACGCGGTGGACTACCTTTTGGCCGATGACTTCCTCGTGCCGGCCTTGCATGGGGCCG
>JBKKAO010000447.1:0-4932 GCA_046714645.1 Burkholderiales bacterium
CCCGCACTCGCCATCACCATTGAGTCAGAAGGGCGTCCGGACGGTACGCGGAGAACAACTCGCTACGACATCGATTTGTTCAAGTGCATTTACTGCGGTTTCTGCGAGGAGGCGTGCCCCACGGACGCGGTGGTCATGACACGCCTGCAGGAATATCACATGGAAACCCGCTACGAATCGGTTATAACAAAGGAGATGCTGCTGGCCATTGGAGACCGTTACGAAACCCAAATCGCTGCTGACCGGGAAGAGGACGCTCCGTACCGATAAGGCGAATTCAACAAGTAAAGCGACGGCCTCAGCACCTTCCTTTCGAGCGCTGGAGTGCTCTACTTTAATGCCCGTTGCGATAGTCTCTTCCAACGGCATATAAGGCTGAAAGTGGGTCCTTATTTCCAATGGCATATGCGACTGAAGTGAGGATTTTGGATTGATCATGCGTGCATAATGATCGATATGAACGAATCCAAACTCGGCTCGGTCGAGCCCCTCAAAGAAGTGCCCGAAGACAAGTTGGTGGTGCTCGGGTTCATTACACACCAAGCGTCCTCGCCTTGAGCCGATGGAAGAGCTAGTAAGCCGACGCCGATGATCAAACCCTCAAATGGATCCCCAGAACATGACTACCGGCGAGGCCAGAACCCCTGCCGCACCGCAAATCGAATCGATTAGCGCAGTAACTCTTGCGACCCATGACATGGCGCGGGCGGTGCGGTTCTATTCGGCGCTAGGCTTTTCCATTCGATACGGCGGGGCGTCGGCTGCGTTCACCAGTTTCCAGGCAGGCGGGGGCTCTCTCAACCTCATCGCTGCGCCCAAGGATCAGCGCTGGTCGTGGTGGGGGCGCGTGATCTTTTATGCATCGGACGTGGACGGCATGTACCGGCACGCCGTGGCGCAAGGCCTGCAACCCCAATTTGCCCCGCGCGACGCGCAATGGGGCGAGCACTATTTCCACATCGCCGACCCGGACGGCCACGAACTGAGCTTTGCGAAACTCCTCGTCCGGTAGGCTATTGGCATGGGGAGACCCGAGCCCTTCAAACTACTCGTTTTAGATTGGTTTTTCCATCATCCAGCGGTTGGAAAAGGATGAGAGCCACGAATCAGAACCTGACGCCAGAGGATTTCGACTGGCTGCGCAAGATCCAGGCGGCGACTGATGCGAAACGGGACTCGCCCCCGGTTCCGGTGGCAATCGCGGGCAAGCTGGGTACGTTCGGCTTTGTAACGGCGAATGGTCTCGGAGGTCTTGCAATTTCAGATCGAGGGCGCGGAGCGTTGCTGGAACAAGACATGCGGGATGCCGAAGAGCGCTACGAGAGAAAATCAAGCCCCGGCCCCGGCCCGGCTCACCAGGACTTTGTCCACTAAGCCATACTTAACGGCCTCTCCCGCACCGAAGAAGTTGTCGCGATCGGTATCGCGCTCGATGGTCTTCACATCCTGGCCCGTGTGCTTTGCCATGATTTCGTTGAGCCGCTGTCGCAGGTACAAGATCTCCCTGGCGTGGATCTCAATGTCACTGGCTTGGCCTTCAAACCCGCCCAAGGGCTGGTGGATCAGCATCCGCGAATTGGGCAGGCATAAGCGCTTGCCCTTGGCCCCCGCGCACAGCAAAAGCGCTCCCATGCTTGCTGCCTGGCCGATGCACAGCGTGCTCACGTCTGGCTTGATAAACTGCATGGTGTCGTAAATTGACAGCCCCGCCGACACGACTCCGCCCGGGGAATTGATGTAGAAGGAGATTTCTTTCTCCGGGTTCTCCGACTCCAGGAACAGCAACTGGGCGACGATCACGTTGGCTGACATCTCATCGATCGGCCCCACGAGAAATATAACGCGCTCCTTGAGCAGGCGCGAGTAGATGTCATAGGCGCGTTCGCCGCGCCCGCTCTGCTCGACCACCATCGGAATCAGTCCGGTATCGCGCGGCCCGGTTCCACTGCGTTCCCAGATCATATGCGTTCACTCATTAGGGCATTATAGTCAAGGCGCCTCACCCGCCCGCACGCACGAAACCACGATCGATTGAGTGAGATTGCCCTTGAGCACGACGTCCCTAAGATGGACGTCGAACGCTGGCCAGTTCTGGGGCTCGGAGACGCCAGCAAAAACCGGAGTCCCCGATCCGAAGCCCTAGGGCTTCACCGCCGAGCGCTGTTCGAAGCCATTGTCGAAGGTATCGGCGATTACGATCTCGGAGGCCGACTTCACGTTCGGATCGAACTTGCGCAGCACTTGATAAAGACTCTGCGCGCCTTGCGGCGAGATCATTCCATCCACGGAGTAACTTTGGCGAGAGCGCTCCAAGGCAGCGAGATACAAGGACTTGTCGCCCATGGTGTACTCCGGCGGGACGGCATCGGCGACCTGCTGGGCCGAAGCCTTCTTTAGCCACACCAGGGCCTTCAACATCGCGTTGGCGAGCGCCTGCACGGTGTTGGGGTATTTCCGCACAAACTCGCGTTGCGCATACAGGCAACCGGCCGGAAGCGCGGCGCCATAGACCGCGATGCTCCCTTTCACGCTAAGAGTCTCCACGACAACCGTGATATCACCCGCCTTCTCCAGCGCGGTGATCGCCGGCTCCACGTTGGCGATGGCATCCAGTTGGCCGGTGCGCACGCCAGCGACGGCCGTGGCGCCAGTCCCCACTCCGATGATCGCGACGTCTTCATCGGTCAGGCCGGCAGACGCCAGCAGATAACTCAGGAACAGATGCGTACTCGACCCGGGCGCGGTCACGCCGACCTTCATGCCCTTCAAATCCCTCGGTGACTTATAGCGCGCCGCGTGCCGTTTGGCGACACCCAGCGACAGAGCAGGGGTTGCGATCTGCTGTACGAAGGCCTTTAATTTTTGCCCTTTGGCGTTCATGTGAATGACGTGATCGTAGCCCCCGGAAACCACGTCGGCGCTGCCGCCCATCATGGCTTGCAGTGCCTTCGCCCCGCCAGGGAAGTCGTTGATTTCGACATTCAAACCCTCTTCTGGATCACGCTTGACACCCACGAGATGACTATGCATCATGACAGCAATCTTTATGCTGTCATGATGCCATGAGAACCACTGTCACCCTAGATCCCGATGTCGAGGCATTGCTGCGCCACGCGGCACGTGAACGCAATGAGTCTTTCAAGCAAGTGCTCAATGCCGCGATTCGGGACGGACTTCGAAGGCCCGCGGCGAAAGCGGCTAAGCCGTACAAGCAACGTACTTTTAACTTGGGGAAACCACTCGTTGATCTGACCAAGGCACTCACGCTGGCGGCAGAACTGGAAGACGCGCAAGCGATCGCCAAGATGCAAAGACGTAGGAAGCCGCGATGAAGCTACCTGACGTGAATGTGTTGCTCTATGCCGTCAACGAAGCAAGCGATGATCACACCGAAGCACGCAGATGGCTGGAAAAGGCCTTCACCTCAGGGAAGGGAGTTGGCTTTGCCTGGGCGGCATTGTTGGGATTTGTTCGTCTTTCTACGAGACGCGCAATATTGCCCAATCCTTTGCCAGTGGAAGATGCCTTGGCGGTGATCAGCGATTGGATTACAACACCTCGATCAAGTATTCTCAATCCCACGGAACGGCATGGTTCGATTCTCTCCCGTCTACTCGTGGCAGCGGGGACCGCCGGAAATTTGACGACCGACGCGCATTTGGCGGCGCTGGCGATCGAGCACGGGGCCACCGTTGTATCTTTTGACCGCGATTTTGAGCGCTTCGCCGGCTTGGACTTCGAATTACTTGGAGTTGGATGAGTAAATCGCGCGAAGACCTTCTACCCGAACAGCCTCGGGGAAAACCCAATCACATCACCAAACAGGCTTCGAGCCGAGCAACAAATTCATCCTTGGGCAGATTCTTCCCGATAAAAACCAACTTCGACTCGCGCTTTTCATCCCGCGCCCAAAGCTTGCCCAAGTCGGAAGCCATCATCATGTGCACGCCTTGGAACAATGGGCATGGGTGTCGGGAAAGGCGAAAACGCCGTAAGCCTCCTCGACCGTGCCAAGCTTAGCGCGAATGTACGCGGGGCAACGCGTATGACTCGTGGGATTCATGTTGCGTACTCGGATCTTGTCACCACCCGAAAGCGCGGCGCGACAACAGCATTGACACGGGCAGAGGCGCCCGCCGCGGTCAATCCAGGAACGATATCTGGTGTGAGTAGCTATCAGTTTCCTCCTCTCTCCAGGACTGCGATGCGCGTGTCGAGTTCTTCGCGCGTGATAAAGCCGCGCTTCAGCAGCACCTCTTCGAGTGCCGCCATCCCAGTTCATAATAGGAAGATTCGAGATAGTGCGCGGGCGGCATTTTCTCGATGGCGTGGCGAAACTCGTCTACCGTATAACCGGCGAACACAAAGGTGGCCGCGAACAATGCGAACACGCGTCCTTCCCACTTCTCATGAAAGACCGGCTCGTTCATTTCCGGGTTGCTCCTTGAGGACCCCGCGCGGATCGCTCACCGCGCGTGCGCGATAGGGCGCGGACTTGTACCAAACGGGTGGAAGTCCCAGCGTCGGCCAGGGATAGCAGGAGCACAAGGTGCATACGATCACGTTGTGCACGCTGGGCGTATTCTCCACCACCACCATATCCTCCCCCTGCAACCCGGAGAATCCCAGTTCCTTGATGGCCGCGGTAGCATCGGTGAGAAGGCGCGCCTTGTAGGCGGGATCGGCCCAGGCTCGGGCAACCACCTTGGCGCCGTTGCGCGGACCATTCTTGTTTTCGTAGGTATCGACCTGGGCATGGTTTGGCCATGTCTGAAATCTCCTCGAATAATCTTCCGCAATACAATAAATACTATTCAAGACACCAATTTTTGGAGGTGTACACTAACCGAGCGTGTAGCTTTATCGTACTGAGATTCGCGGCGAGTGAAAAGCCACATCCTGGCAACGAAACGAAAATGGACTGAGGAGACT
>JBKKAO010000448.1:0-13146 GCA_046714645.1 Burkholderiales bacterium
AAGTCGTTGTTGACCACAACGGTTCGGCGCACAAATCAGTATCCCGCGCGCGAGACAGGCTGCGAGTAACTCCCGGAAGCCCAGAGATCGAGAATATGGTCAATCTCGGCTTTGCCAAAGCGGTGAATTTAGGGATCCAAAGCTCGGCCGCACAATACGTCGTGCTTCTCAATCCAGATTGCTTCGTTCGTCCCTCAACATTATGCGACATGATCTCGGTCATGGAGGCGGACCCCGCTATTGGTTTGTCCGGTTCGCTGCTGCTCAACGAGGATGGCACCGAGCAGCCTGGATGTCGCCGGTATCTACCAACACCTTGGCGCGCCTTGATGCGAGTACTGCATCTTCAGAACGTCTCGAAGAATCGGCGCCGGTTTGATAGCTTTCTAATGAGCCAGGAGCCTTTGCCCGATAAACCTGTACAAGTGGAAGCCCTGTCGGGAGCGTTGCTGGTTGCTCGCCGCACAGCTATGGACGAGGTGGGGTTGCTCGACGAAGGTTATTTCATGCACTGCGAGGACCTCGATTGGTGTGTGCGCTTTCGCCAAAGCGGTTGGAAAACCGTGTTTGTCTCGAGTACCTCTGCTATCCATCGGAAGGGAGGCAGTAGCAGGTCCCGGCCAATACGCGTGGAATTCCATAAACACTACGGCATGGTCCGCTTTTACGGGAAATTCTTCCGAGAACGTTACCCGGGTGCTCTAATGTGGCTTGTAGTCCTCGCGGTCTGGGCCCGATTCGCGGCGAAGGCAGCCCTGATGATGCCAAAATCGTTGGAAGCGTTCATCAAGAAGCGGCTTCCGAAACCGGCCGTGGAGGAGATCGAGGGAGAAATCAAGCATCCGTGAGCATCTCGAGGATGTCCGTGCTCGTTCTTGGAGCCACCAGCCAGATCGGGCATTTCCTCCTGCCAATGTTGCGGCAAAGCGGCTATGATGTGCTAGCAACATCGCGGTCGGTCCCTAGCAATGCCTCAGACGAAGCTCGCTGGTTCGAACTCGATTTGGTCCGGGAGCTGCGAATCGCGTCATTACCCGATCGGGTGAATTACGTCGTGAGCTTCGCGCCGCTCGTAGTGCTACCGCCTTCAATTGCCGAACTGGCTGCAATGGGAGTGCACCGGATTCTAGCCTTTAGCTCCACGAGTGTGTTCACCAAGATCGATTCCGGCGACTTCGCCGAGCGTGCCCTGGTCGCAAGCCTCAGCCAAGCCGAGAACGACTTGTCGCGGCTGTGCGAGCAACACGGTATTGCGTGGACCGTCTTTCGCCCCACGTTAATCTACTGTCCCGGCCTGGACCGGAACGTCTCGGAAATTGCGCGCTTTATTCGACGGTTCGGTGTGTTTCCTATCGTCGGCCCAGCGCAAGGGCGGCGCCAGCCCGTGCACGCCGCGGACTTAGCGGCCGCGTGTGTGGCCGCACTAGATAATCGCCATACCCACAACAAGACTTACAACCTAAGTGGTGGCCGCACACTCACTTACCGGGAAATGGTAGAGGAAGTCTTTCGGGCGCAGGGGAAGACACCGTGCGTCGTAAGAGTGCCACTATGGCTCATCAAACTAGCCATATGGGTTGCAAGCTTCTATCCGCGCTTTCGGTCGCTATCACCGGAGCTGGCGACGCGCATGAACCAGGATCTGTGTTTTGATTCTTCCGAAGCGAGACACGACTTCGGGTTTGCGCCGCGAGCGTTTCGGTTTGAAGAGGGTAAGTCCTCATAACCTTGCCTTTTCACACACCCATGCGGCCCAGGGAACAAGGGCCCGCGAAGAGTGCCCGGTCGTATCGAAGTCGCGTTAGCGGTTAAATGATTAACGCGCTAGGCTATCGACATTGGTAGTGGATGGAGGTCATCATCGTCGAAGAAGTGGCAGCGGTCGCGGTGAGAATCAGAGCGCTTAGCGCTGAGAAAAGGGTGGAATTGACGAAGCCCAATAGCGCCACTGCGAGCTAATTTTAGGGAAGGTTCAAGCGATTTCCGGGGATCGTGTGTTCGAGAACCTGCGCTCTCGTATTAAGGGGTGACTAATCTGGAGTTCCATCCGGAAACGGAGCTGGAACTCTTGGAGTCGGCTTTCCACTACAACTTAAAGGTGCCTGGGCTTGGTGGGGAGTTTGGGCCCGAGGTCAAGCGGGTTACCGGCCTTTTGCTGGAGTACCCGGCCGTAGGCAAGGATGCCGGCTCTAGCCCGGCTTCCGCTATTCGCCCTTTCATTTTGGAATTTTTCGGTGTGACGCTGGCGTAAGCCGCTGATCTGCTGAGGGCGGGGTTGGAGGAAACGGGCGAAAGCGCGTCTAGTGAAGACTTGGGTTCTTGCGCGCTCTGGGAGCGCGAGGAATATTGCGCGCATGTTTCTGCGAGCGACGGTGCGCAAAAAGGTCGGGAAGATTCACCGCTACTGAAGCGTGGTGGAGAACGCGCGTGAAAGGGGGCGCGTGGGGCGCGTGGCTACCACCCGTGAATTCAGCTTGTGTTTCTTCTCACCCATTGGGTAATCCTCACTCTCCGCCGCGATTCCGCGCCAGATCTGAGTTTGCACTAAATTCGATCGGGTCAACTGAGGAAAATAGGTTGAAGCTGAGGTCGCCAAGCCAAGCGCCCCCGAAGATTCGCGTACCGCTCGCACAGAATAGCGCCCCAGCAATGCCGTTGTAGTGAAGACTTTTGGGGGTCCCCTCTAAAGCAATCAGTGAGTTATAGAGCTCAAAAAAATACGCCGAATAACGGAAATGGGGCTAATCCACTTTTCGGCAGTATCGGGATGCTTGGCGCGGATGCGCCAATAAAGCACCTCGCGTTCGGCGTCGGTACACGTGTGCAATGCGAGTGGCTGGAAACCCTTGCCTTGTCCAGCATCGGCCTAGACAATGGCCGCGCCGCTTGTTGCGGTGTCTCAGCCATGGAACCGCCCTCCGATACTGGTCGTTTTCCCAGAGTTGCCCCCAGTTGCCCCCGGATGTCAATAAACCGAATTGGACGCTGTAGGCCGATGTACAAATAAAAAGCCAGCATTTACGCTGGCTTATGAACTCTATTGGACGGCTTTGGACTTCTTTGGATGATCTTTTGGTGCCGGGTAGAGGAGTCGAACCCCCGACCAACTGATTACAAATCAGCTGCTCTACCAACTGAGCTAACCCGGCTTGTGAGTTGAATTATAGAAGTAGGGGCAGACTTGCCCGGCGTGGCGCGAGACCGGCGCTATTATTTGACGATGTGCAGCTTTGGACGCCCGCCGGTGGGAGGCGATGCCGGGTCGTCCTTCTTTCGCGTCTTCTTCTCCGCTTCATCCTTCGTCGCGCTTTCCTCGCTTGTCTGCAAGGGCGCGAAGGCAAGCCCTTGACCATTTTCCTTGGAGAAAATGCCTGAGACAGCGCTCACCGGTACGGACACTTCCCGAGATACCCCACCAAAGCGCGCGGAGAATTGCACCCGGTCGTTTCCTATCTTGAGGTTTCGGGTCGCGTCCGAACTCAGGTTCAAAACGATCTCGCCGTTGCGCACGAACTCCTGAGGAACACGAGTGTCCTCATTCACCTTGACCGAGAGGAAGGGGGTGTAGCCGTTATCGCCACACCACTCCCATATGGCCCGGATTAGATAGGGGGTGGTCGGGGTTTCTTTCACTTGCGCATCACCTTTTCCGATGGCGTGAGGGCCTCGATGAAGGCAGGCCGGCTAAAGATCCGCTCAGCATACTTCTGCAGCGGGGCCGCTTGTTTCGGAAGCTGTATACCGTAGTACTCCAACCGCCAGAGTAGCGGCGCGATGGCGACGTCGAGCATGGAGAACTCCTCGCCCAGCATGTACTTCTGCTTCAAAAATACCGGGGCGATTTGGGTCAGGCTGTCGCGGATGACGATGCGCGCCTTGTCCGCGGACTTGGTGGGCCCTTTCTCCAAGGTCTCGATGTTAGAGAAGAGCTCCTTCTCGAAGCGAAACAGGAATAGCCGCGCACGGGCTCGCATGACCGGGTCCGCCGGCATAAGTTGCGGGTGCGGAAAACGATCGTCGATGTACTCGTTGACGATGTTGGACTCGTATAGGATGAGATCGCGCTCAACCAATACGGGCACTTGGTTGTAGGGATTCATCACCGCCAGATCTTCGGGCTTGTTGTACAAGTCCACGTCGATGATCTGGAAATCCATCCCTTTCTCGTACAGCACTATCCTGCAGCGCTGGCTGAAGGGGCAGGTCGTTCCCGAATATAAAGTCATCATGGTTGTTTACGACTCCCCCTTTCTAGTGAATATCCTTCCAATATTCCTTCTTGAGCATATACGCCAGAATGAATAGCACGCCTAAAACCATGAGCACCACGTAACCAATCTGCTTTCGAGTGGTTTGCGCGGGCTCTCCCATGAACACGAGGTAGTTAACGAGATCAGCAGTGAAGCGGTCGTACTGCGCGGGGGGCAGTGTGCCCTGGGTTTCGAGCACGAGCTTCTTTACGTGTTCTTTTCCGTGGGGACCTTCGCGTTCTTCCACCTGCATGATCTGCTGTCCTTGTAGTTGCCAGAGCACGTGAGGCATTCCGACATTCTCGAAGGCTACGTTATTCCAGCCGGTGGCCGTGGCATCGTCGCGGTAATACCCACGCAGATAGGTGTAGAGCCAATCCGCTCCGCGCGCACGTGCGATCACCGATAGATCGGGCGGCGCCTTACCGAACCATGCCTTCTGATCCGCAGCCGGCGCGGCGGTGCGCATGGGTTCGCCGATCTTGTCGGAGACGAACATCAGGTTGTCCTTGATCTGAGCCTCCGTCAGGCCCAGGTCCGTGAGGCGGTTGTAGCGCATGGACGCGGCGCTATGGCAGTTCAAGCAGTAGTTCACGAAGATCTTCGCGCCATGCTGAATGGAGGCCGCATCGCGCGGATCGATGGGTGCGCGAGCCAGCTTGACCTCGTCGGAAGCCATCGCGAAGGCCGGCAGCCAAAGCAGTAGGGTTAGCAGCTTCTTCATGTTTGCGGGTCTTTGCATCGTTACATGGTGACTCGGCTGGGCTCTGGCAGAGTCTTGTCAGAGCGGGTGTACCAGGGCATGAGAATGAAGTACAAGAAGTAGACCACCGTACAGATGCGCGCGACGACGGTCGCCACTTCAGCCTCAGCGAGCCATTTACCGAATTGCCCCCACACATTGATGGGTGCCGTTCCCAGGTATCCGAGAATCAAGAACACGACGACAAACAAGGCGAGCCATGTCTTGAACTTGCTGCCGCGATAACGAATGGATTTCACCCGGCCGCGATCGAGCCATGGGAGGAAGAACAATATGACCACGGCCAATCCCATGGCCAAGACCCCGGGGAATTGCGAGCCGAACATGGGCGGCACGGCCCGCAGAATCGAGTAGAAGGGGGTGAAGTACCACACCGGGGCGATATGCGCCGGCGTGGTCAGCGGATCGGCGGGAATGAAGTTGTTGTACTCCAAGAAGTACCCGCCCATCTCCGGCGCGAAGAAGATGATGGCGCTGAACACCATGAGGAAGACGACCAGTCCGACGATGTCCTTTACGGTGTAATAAGGATGGAAGGGAATGCCGTCCAAGGGTTTGCCGGTTTTGGGATCCTTGTTTTTCTTGATTTCGATACCGTCCGGGTTGTTCGATCCCACTTCGTGCAACGCGATGATGTGCACAGCCACCAAGGCCAACAACACCAAGGGAATGGCGATCACGTGGAAGGCGAAAAACCGGTTGAGGGTGGCGTCCGAGACCACGAAATCCCCGCGCACCCACACCGATAAATCCTCGCCGATGAAGGGTACCGCGCTGAACAAATTGACGATCACCTGCGCACCCCAGTAGGACATCTGCCCCCAAGGAAGCAAGTAGCCGAAAAACGCTTCGGCCATCAAGCACAGATAAATCATCACACCGAACACCCAGATCAATTCGCGCGGTTTGCGATGGGAGCCGTAGAGCAATCCACGGAACATGTGCAGATAGATCACCACGAAGAACATGGACGCGCCGGTGGAATGGATGTACCGGATCAACCATCCGCCGGGCACATCTCGCATGATGTACTCCACGGAGGCGAAGGCAGTGCCGGCATCGGGCTTGTAGTGCATGGTGAGAAAAATGCCCGACACGATCTGGATGACAAGGATCACCAAGGCGAGTGAACCGAAGTAATACCAGAAATTGAAGTTCTTCGGTGCGTAGTACTCGGAAAGATGCTCCTTCCACAGCTTGGTCAGCGGGAACCGGTCGTCGATCCACTGGATGAGCGCGCCCATGCCTTAGGTCTCCTTCTTATCTTCGCCGATCAACAACCGGGTATCGCTGAGATAGGTGTGCTTGGGAATTCGCAGGTTCGAGGGTGCGGGAACCCCTTTGAACACGCGCCCGGCCAAATCGAACTTGGAGCCGTGGCAAGGACAAAAGAAACCGCCTTGCCAACTGTCCCCCAGCCCGCTATCGGCACCTGTCTTGAGTTTGGCGGTGGGAGAGCAGCCCAGATGGGTACAGACCCCCTCCACCACCAGAAACTGAGGCTTTTGCGAACGCTCCTTGTTCTTGCAGTAGTCAGGTTGCATCGCCACTTCAGACTCGGGATCGGCCACTTGGTCGTTGAGCTTGTCCAGGCTCTCCAACATCTCCTTGGTGCGATGCACGATCCACACGGGCTTGCCCCGCCACTCCACGGTGATGATCATGCCTGGTTCGACTTTGCTTAAGTCAAACTCCACAGGCGCGCCCGCTGCCAGTGCCCGCTGGCTAGGAAAGAAACTCAATACAAACGGAGTTGCTGCGCCGAGCGCCGCAGCACCGCCCGCGACGCTTGTAGCCGCGAGTAAGAACCGCCTTTTCCCGTTACCCACCGGATGATCCGCCATACCTGCCATCGCCTCACCGCAAAGCCAAAGGGCTGAATTCTATAGAATGCGCATGGAATTTTACACTCCAACGGCGTAGTTACGGCCCTAAGGCCCTGATCTGAAGACTTTTTTCTAGGCCTGCAGCCTCTTTAGGGAAAAACTTGTGAAAGCTCGAATCAAATGGGTGGAAGGGGTGGCCTTTCTGGCGGAAACACAAAGCGGCCACAAGGTAATCATGGATGGCGCCCCGGAAGGCGGGGGAAAGAACCTGGGTCCGAGGCCCATGGAGTTAGTACTCGCTGGTACGGGAGGATGCACTGCCTACGACGTCATCGTGATCTTGCGCAAGGCGCGCCAGCAAGTAAGCGACTGCGTAATCGAAATGGATGCAGAGCGCGCTGGAGAAGACCCCAAGGTCTTCACTCGTATTCACCTACATTTTGTGGTGACAGGCCGCGGGCTTGACGCCAAGCATGTGGAGCGCGCGATCAAGCTGTCGGCCGACAAGTACTGCTCGGCCACGGCCATGCTGGCAAAAACGGCAACGGTCACGCACGACTGGGAAATTCGCGAAGAAGCCTCAGAGCAGCCGGGATAGTCCCGTCAGAATGCGCCCAGAGCAGCGCATGGCGAAGCGCACCGGGGAGGGTAAGTCTTTGCCACCGGAGCGTCTGGCGGCCGTAGCGTGCCCGGCCTCGTCGCGCTGCATTTGTTCAAGCACCGCCCGGCTTTTCTCATCCGTTGCGGGGAGTAGCTTGAGATGGGATTCGAGATGGGACTCCACTTGGCGTTCAGTTTCCGCCAGAAAACCCAGGTTCCAGCGATCCCCTAGCAGTCCGGAGGCGAGACCCATGGCGAATCCGCCGCCATACCAAAGAGGATTGAGAAGGCTCTTGTGACCTCCTAGTTCGGCAATCCGCGCCTCGGTCCAGGCCAGATGGTCTACCTCTTCGCGTGCCGCTTGGCGTAAAAGGGTGCGCAAGGCTTCGACTCGCGCTACCACACACTGCCCTTCATAGAGCGCTTGCGCAGCGATTTCCCCGCTGTGATTCACCCGCATGAGAGCCGCCGAGCGGTGGCGATCCGCGTCCGGCAGAGGATCTTGCGGACGATCTGCGGCGGGACTTGGCCTAGCGCTGCGAGCGGGCGCGAACAGGGTTCTGAGGGCCTGATCCAACGCACCCAGCGCACGGTCAACGGAGCTTTGTCGTCTCATCGCCGGTCTCAGCGCTTACGAAGAAAAAACGTGAACTCCGCACTTGAAGCCTGGTGCGACAGCAGTTGATTGCCCGTCTGCTTGGAGAACGCTTGAAAATCGCGCACGGAGCCCGGATCGGTCGCGCGAATTTTGAGGACTTGGCCGGACCCCATGTCGTTGAGAGTTTTCTTGGTGCGCAGAATAGGCAAGGGACAGTTGAGCCCGCGGGCATCCAACTCCCGGTCGAAAGCTTCTTGCTCTTCGCTCATTTACTCACCCGGCATGGCGAGTTCGCGCCCAGTTCTGAGCCATCCAAGGATTCCGCCTTGTAGGTTGTGCAGTTTGGCGAAACCCTGATTGGCTAGGAAGGCGCAGGCTTGCGCCGAGCGCCCGCCGGACTGGCAATAGATTACTGTCACCGCGTTGGGGTCTAACTCGCTTGCGTGCTGCGGGAGGACGTCGAGAGGAATATGCCGCGTGCCAGAGATGACTCCCCGCCCCACCTCCGCATCGGTGCGCACATCGATCAGCACGATGGGGCCTTCGGAGCGCAGGGCGTCGAGTCCATTGACGTCGATTTGAGTAAACACGGGAGATTCACCGTTGCGGAGATGACGGTGGATCATACACCAGCCTCTCGCGATACTCACGCAGGTGCCGCGGAGCGATCCTTCAGCATTTGGGACATGCGCAGATCCGCGCTATCCAGCCGGGCCACCAAAATTTCCAGAAATGAATCGGTAAACTGGTGGCGGCAACTGTCCGGAGCGTTCGCCAGCGCCTCGGGCCGGATTTCGATGGCGGACACTTCGCCGATGGACACAACGCTGGCGCTCCTTTTCGCCTGCTTTCTTGATAACGAGGCCATCTCACCGAAACACTCTCCAGTGCGAAGCACATTCAGCAATTTTCCGTCCCGGGTGACTTTCACCTCGCCCGAGGCCAGAATATAAAACGACGTTCCTGTGTCCCCCTCGCGAATGATTTCCGTGTGGGGCTCTACCCGGTGCCAAGCGGCAATACCCAGGGCCTGCCACAACTCGGCGTCGCTAAAGTTTCTAAAGAAAGAGAGGCCTCGCGCGGTAGCGAATTTTTCCGTGTCTGGCGCCCTCTGGCCTTGGCGTCCGATCTCGCTAAAACACTTGACCAGATCTTGGGACAACTCCTCCCAGGTTTGATATCGCTTGTCCAAGGGCTTATACAACGCCCTGCGCACAATGAGGTCAACGCTGCTGGGGATTTCTGGGCGGAAGACACTGGGCAGCGGCGGATCGACATTGATAATCTGAAACACCACGCTATAGTTGTTGTTCGCCTTAAAGGGCAAGCTCCCCGTGAGTAGCTGGTACATCACCACACCCAGGGAAAAGATATCCGTCTGCAAGGACAGCGGCCGGTCCTGGCATTGTTCGGGGGACATGTAGGCCGGGGACCCCACGCCGCTGACTTGGGTGGTTTCCGCGGCGGCTTGCAACGCGGCGCCAAAGTCCGAAATCTTGATATCCGTACCACCGGCCATCAGGATATTGGCCGGCTTGATGTCCCGGTGGATCACGCCGTGGCGGTGAGCGTGATCGAGCGCCTTGCAGGACTTGAAGATCACCTCGATCACCTTGCTCATGGGCAGCAAGTTGTCTACAAGCGTGTGTTGCTCCAGGGTCCCGCCGTTTACGTACTCCATGACGATGTAGCTGTCATCATCGTCGGCCACGGCATCGTAAATGGCCGCGATATGGGGGTGCGAGAGCTTTCCGGCGAGGGACGCCTCCGCGAGAAAGAGCTTGCGAAACCGTTTGCCATACTCCTTGTTGTCCAGCATCTCAGGCTGCACAAGCTTGATGGCAACGTCACGATTGGCGAAGGGATCTTTGGCAAGGTAGACCACGCTGGTCGCACCTTTTCCAAGCTCTTTGATCACTTCGTATTTGCCGATTTTTCTCATGAAGGATACGATGCCGTACCCTCGCATTATCGAACCACTTTGCGAAAAGCTTAGCCGCTAAGACGGCTAGTTTCGCGGCTTTCCTCGACCAGTCAACTACTTGCGTCTTAGCTCCGCATCCTTGAGCTTAAGTTCCTTGAGGCGCGACTCGGCGCTGGAAGACTCGTAGTAGTCCCCCTCGCCCGCGCGCAGGCCGATCTCGAGTTGCTCGATGGCCGCCGGCAGGCTCCCTTGCAGGAGATAGGCCTCCGCTTGGGCCCGGTGTTGTTGTAGCCGCTTGCCAAGACCTGCATAACTCTGCGCTTGCAGTTCGTAGAGCCGGGCATCATTGACCCCTGTCGCCAGAAGCTCGGTAGTAAGCGCCAGCGCCTCCTTGGGTCGCTTCTGCGTGATTAGAAGCCGGGCGTAGTCGACCACCAGCGCACGATGCGTAGTGTGACGTTTGTAAGCGCTCTCGTAGAACGCGGAGGCGGCCTTGGCATCGCCTTTCGCCGACAAGACTTGGCCTGCCAAGGTATCCGCGATGGCGTGATGCTTCGATACTTGGAGTAAAGGCTCTAACTCGGAGACCGCGCGCTCCACTTTCTTCGCTTCCAGCAACGCCGCCACCAGGCCATATCGAGCTGCGGCCTCGGAAGTGAAGCGCTTCTCTTTCAATTGCGATTCGAAGTAGCTCACGGCTTCTTGAGCGCGCCATTGCCGGACCTGAAGCTTGGTTCGCAACAACAAGAAATCCAAGGAATCCGGAATCTGCCGGTAGGGTAAGCCTTCTACGCGATTCTGAATATCGGCGATGCGCTCGTAGGTGACGGGGTGCGTACGCGCGTAGGACGGTGCGTTGGAATCATAGACTCTTGTGGCGCGTTGCAAGCGCTCGAAAAACACCGGCATCGCACGAGCGTCGAATCCGGATTTTTCCAGCAACTGCACCCCGATTCGATCGGCCTCACGCTCGTGATCCCGCGTGAAGTTGAGCTGCGTTTGAATGGTGGCGTACTGCGCTCCGGCCACCGCCGCTTGGGCGAGGTCGGGACTGGATCGCGCCGCAAGAATGGCGAGTGCCAACGCGGCGATGGAGGCCACTTGCGACTTCTGCTGAGCCGCGATCAATCGCGCCAAGTGGCGCTGGGACACGTGCGCCACCTCGTGCCCCATCACAGAGGCCAGCTCGGACTCCGATTCGGCTGTGAGCAACAATCCCGTGTGTACTCCGATAAATCCGCCAGGCAGGGCGAAGGCGTTGACCGAAGGATCGTTTATCCCGAAAAACTCGAAGGAAAAGCGTAGATCTTGGCTCTGAAACGCCAGACGATGACCCAGGGCGTTGAGGTATTGCACCACTTCCAGATCATCCAGATAGGCGTGATGGGAGCGGATCTGATGCATGATGCTCTCGCCCAAGCGCCGCTCCTGCTGCGCCGAGATGGCGGTTTCCGAAACGTCACCCAAGTCAGGCAGGCTGTCGGCATGCGACGCCGAACAAAAAAGCGTGGTACTTGAAACCAACACAAGCGCCGCGAAAAGGAAGTGAAGGGTCATGATGCTATGATACCTCTCGAAATCATTGGTTCAGACTCCACTTTTTGAGAGCTATGGTTCCTCCAAGACATGACTGATTTCACTCACTTCGACGCAGGCGGGCGTGCACATATGGTGGACGTTGGCGAGAAGGCCGAATCCCATCGCGTGGCCATCGCCACGGGCACGATCCGCATGCAAGGCGCCACCTTGAGCAAGATCCTCTCGGGCACCGCCGCGAAGGGCGATGTGATCGGCATCGCGCGCATCGCGGCCATCCTAGGCTCGAAGCGCACAGGCGAATTGATTCCGCTTTGTCATCCTATCGGCTTGACTCGCGTTGCGGTGGACTTCGATACGGATCAAGATGAGCACAGCGTGCGTTGCACCGCCACCGCCGAAACCGTCGGCCGCACGGGGGTAGAAATGGAAGCGCTCACGGCCGTGAGCGTGGGTTTGTTGACCATCTACGATATGTGCAAAGCCATCGACCGCGGCATGTGTATCGAAGGCATACGTTTGCTGGAGAAGAAAGGCGGACGTTCGGGGCACTGGGTCGCGAAGGATTGAATCTCGTTGCACGCTCGAATTTCGTTCTTAGTGATCCTCTTGCTCGCACCATGGGCCATGAACGCCAGCATTGCGGCTGACCCCAGCGCTTTTGCCATGGGCCGGCAGCTCGCTCACAATTACGAAAAAGGTAATTGCTTGGCTTGCCACCGCATTCCAGGAGACCCTACCGCCATCACACTGGCGACCTTGGGACCTCCGCTGGTCAACGTGCGCGAGCGCTTCCCGGATCGCGAGAAGCTGCGCGCCCAGATCTGGGACTCGACGGTGAATAATCCAGACACCATCATGCCGCCCTTCGGCAAGCACGGGGTTTTGACCTCGGAAGAAATCGATCAAATTATCGAATACATTTACCAGTACTAACTATGGTTCCTATCTCCAAGAATCGCCGGCGTGCCCTACATATTCTCACTCGCTTTAGCGCCGTAGTGGCGGCCCTGGCTGCGCTACGCCCCTTGTTCGCCGCCAACTGGAACAAAGCGGCCTTTGAATCCATGAAGGTCGAAGGGGCCATCAAGGCTGCGGGGATCACCCGCGCACAACTCTCGGATCAAATCCTTATCAACGCACCGGAGATCGCCGAGAACGGCGCGCAAGTGCCCATGGACGTGACCAGCGAGATTCCCAATACGGAGCGCATCTTCATTTTCTCCGACAAGAACGTGCAACCCTATGTGGCGAACTTCGCCATGAGCAAGAGTGTGGATCCCTTCATCTCCACGCGCATCAAGATGGGGGAATCGTCCAACGTGCGTGCCTACGTCCTCGCAGACGGCAAGTATTACTTTGCACTGCGCGAGGTTAAAGTCACCATCGGCGGCTGCGGCTCCTAGGGAACAGCATGGCGGAACCCATCAGAATACGAATTCGTCTGGAGAATGGTGTGGCCGATGTGCGTACCCTAATCGGCCACCCCATGGAAACGGGACTGCGCAAAGACCCCATAACGAGCCAACTCGTCCCCCTTCATTTCATCAAGAACATCACCGTCACCCACAATGGCAATACAGTGATGGAAGCCGAATGGAGCCAAGCCATGGCACGCAACCCCTATCTGCAATTTCGCGTACGCGGCG
>JBKKAO010000449.1:0-3796 GCA_046714645.1 Burkholderiales bacterium
CATGTGGATGGACTGGCAGAACACCACTTTCTGGCCGGCTTTCCGTCCGCTGTTCTGGGGCCTTATCCGCACTCCGGTGGATCAGCGCGATCCCAAGGCCATGGAAGACTCTCGGATGAGTACCATCGAAATTCTCGGCTACTTCGAGGATCACTTGAAGCATCGCGCCTTCGTGGCGGGCGATCACTTCACCATGGGCGACATTCCCATGGGTTGCGCCATCTGGCGCTGGTTTGCCCTAGACATCGAGCGGCCGGAGTTTCCCAGCGTCAAGCGCTGGTTCGATTCGCTCACGCAACGGCGAGCGTATAAAGCGGTGGTCATGTTGCCGCTATCGTAGTCCTCGATGGACACTACCTTTGCATCACCGGACCTTGGTCTCCAGTTCCGTCCAGCGTTCCAGAGCTTTGGAGAGCAAGTGTTCGATCTCGGCGAAGCGGGCAGTGGCCTGCTTGAAGCGTTCGGGATCAGATGTGTAAAGGCCGGCGTCCGATAGCTTGTGACTGAGTTCGGCTTGTTCCTTTTCAAGCGATTCGATTTTCACGGGAAGCGCGTTTAACTCCTGAGTTTCCTTGAGGCTCAACTTCTGAGGCCGAGCGGTGCGCTGGGCGGCGGTGGGTTTCGGTGCCGCCACCGGTTGCTCTTTTACTCGCGCTTCGCGCGAGTTAACCACCCGCATCCATTCATCATAGCCGCCGGGATTCTCCACCCATCGACCTGCGCCGTCCCAGGCGATGACTTGCGTGACCACGTTGTCGAGAAAGACGCGGTCGTGGCTGACAAGGAATACCGTGCCTTCGTACTCCTGCAGGAGAGATTCCAGTAGTTCAAGGGTCTCGATGTCGAGATCGTTAGTGGGTTCGTCCATCACCAGTAAATTCGCGGGTTTGGTGAACAGCCGCGCGAGCAGTAAGCGGTTGCGCTCTCCGCCGCTCAGGGACTTCACCGGCGAGCGTACGCGTTGCGGCGGGAACAAGAATTCGCTCAGGTAACTCATGACGTGCTTACGCTGGCCTTCGACTTCGACAAAGTCCGAGCCTTGCGCCACCGTGTCCATTACGGTGGCTTCTTCGTCGAGCTGATTGCGAAACTGATCGTAATAGGCGATGGACAGCTTCGAACCCAGCCGGATCTTGCCCGCATCGGGCTCCAATTCGCCCAAAATGAGCTTGAGCAGGGTAGTCTTGCCCGCGCCGTTGGGGCCGATGAATCCCACACGGTCGCCGCGCTGAATGCGGCACGTGAAGTTCTTCACCACTACTTTTTCCCCGAAGGATTTGCAGACATCGGTTAGCTCCGCCACCAGTTTTCCGGAGCGCTCGCCCGCGTCTACGCCAAGCTTGGCGGTGCCGGTTCGTTCGCGGCGAGCGGCCCGTGCGAGCCGCAAGGCTTCAAGCCGTCGGATGCGCCCCACATCGCGCGTGCGGCGGGCTTCGATCCCGCGCCGGATCCACACCTCTTCCTGGGCCAGCAGTTTGTCGAACTTCTCATTGCGTACCGCTTCATCGGCCAGTTGTTCTGCCTTGCGTGCTTGATACTCGGAAAAGTTGCCCGGGTAGGTGTTGAGACGCCCGCGGTCCAGTTCGGCGATGCGGGTGACCACTCGGTCGAGAAACCGGCGATCATGGGTGATGAGCACCAGCGCGCCCGTAAACTCCATGAGTAGCGATTCCAGCCATTCGATGGAGCTAATGTCCAAGTGGTTGGTGGGTTCGTCCAACAGCAAGACTTCGGGTTCGCTCACCATCGCTTGGGCTAAGGCGAGGCGTTTCTTCTGCCCGCCCGAGAGGGTGCCGACGCGTGCTTCGGCGTTCAATTTCAATCTCGAAAGCACCGTTTCCACGCGGGATTTGAAGCTCCAGGCATGTTGCGCATCCAACTCGCCCGATAGGTGAGTGAGCCGGGCCATCAACTCATCGCTGTGATCCTTCTCAACGGCATGGATGACGTGGTCGTAATCGATCAGCAGTTGTTTGACTGGCCCCAGCCCTTGCAGTGCAGATTCGAATACCGTATGCGAAGGATCCAAGATGGGTTCCTGCGCGACGTAGGCCAGGCGCAATCCGGGCCTATGCCACACCCCGCCGTCATCGGCGTGCGCTTGCCCCGCGAGGATTTTCAGAAGGCTGCTCTTGCCTGTGCCATTGCGCCCGATCAGCCCAACCCTTTCCCCGCTATCGAGGATGAGGTCGGCGTGGTCTAGCAACGGCACGTGGCCGTAGGCGAGGCAAACGGATTCAAGGGTAGCGAGCGGCATAATGGTTCACGAAAGATGGGGGGCGACGGTAGCATAGCCGCGCCTATCGCGTTGTTCCCTTGATAGCACTCAAACTGCGAACACAAACATGCAAGAAATCCATAGCTGGCGAGAAGAACAAGGTTCCGCCTATCTCTACCGTGTCTTGGCGGAAATCGAAAGCGGCACGCCGCGAGAAAAACTCTTCGGCGAACTGGGCCGAGAAGCCCAGCAGCAGGCAGATCATTGGGCCAAGAAGGCTATCAAGGCTGGAACTCCGGTCCCGGCGGAATTCGCGCCGAGCGTGCGCACGCGCATCGTAGCCAAGCTCACCCGCCGCTATGGCCCCAAGGCCATGTGTACCGTACTGTCCGCCATGAAGGTTCGGGGAATGTCCGTCTACACGGGCACAGACCTGGGTCACGTCGCACCCGATCCCACCACCGGGATGGAGCGCATGCATCGCGGCTTATCCGGTGGCGGCAACTTGCGGGCTGCGGTTTTCGGCGTCAATGACGGATTGGTTTCCAACGCCAGCCTCATTCTGGGCGTGGCGGGAGCGACCGCCCAGCCTGGGCTGATCTTGCTTTCGGGCGTAGCGGGCCTGCTGGCCGGCGCTTTCTCCATGGCAGCCGGAGAATACGTTTCGGTGCGCTCCCAGCGCGAGATGTACGAATATCAGATCGCCCTGGAACGCGACGAACTGGCCGAGTACCCGGAAGAGGAAGCCTCGGAGCTGGCCCTGATCTACGAAGCGCGCGGGTTGGGAAGAGACGAAGCCCAACGCTTGGCCGCCTCCATGGTGGCGGATCCCGAGCGCGGCCTAGATGCGCTGGCCCGTGAGGAACTAGGCCTCAACCCCGATGAGCTGGGGTCCCCGTGGGGCGCGGCATTGTCTTCCTTTACATCTTTCGGATTGGGAGCGGTGGTGCCACTGTTGCCTTTTGCACTACGGCTAGACACTCCGCTGCCTTGGGCCGCCGGCCTGACCGCCGCCAGCCTGTTCGGCGTGGGCGCCACCTTGAGCTTGTTCACTGGAAGACGGGCGCTACGGGGCGGGCTCCGCATGATGCTTATCGGTAGCGCGGCGGGAGCGCTTACTTACTCTATCGGAAAGGCGTTGGGAGTGAGTCTTGGGTAAGGCTGACCGGTGGAACATCCAAGCAGATAAGAGCCACGAAGACTAACGTTAACGGGCACTTGCCATTGCGCCACCACTCGCGCCATTCTCGGCGTGTACGAATTGACGCGCGTGGAGTTGCTTCGCGACCTCTACGTCTGGGCCTACGAGCGGTCAACGCAGAGCGCACCGTCCGCTTGCTCAAGCGCCTCGTCGTACTGAGCGTTCAAACACAATATCTCGGCGAAAGTACTGAGCACATCCATACTCAAGACGGGTACTCCACTTTGCTTGTGGTGCGCTACGCCCTGTTCGAGAAGTGCGACATTGGTCTTACTCGTCTCCATTATGGATAGGGCATACCCTTTTGTCACCATTGCAAATGCGGCGGCCCAAAGGTTCTCGATATCACGACATATGGCAATTGCTTCGTCACATGT
>JBKKAO010000450.1:0-3432 GCA_046714645.1 Burkholderiales bacterium
GAAGGATGCCTGGGAGAAGATGCCTGTCTACAAGAAAGTGCTCGACATGGCGCCCAAGGAAGTGCGTGGCGCGCCCTGTCACGACATCGTGTGGGAAGGCAACGATGTGGATCTCGCCCGGCTCCCCATTCAAACCTGTTGGCCGGGCGATGCGGGGCCGCTCATTACCTGGGGCTTGACGGTCACCAAAGGCCCGCGCAAGGCGCGGCAGAATCTGGGCATCTATCGCCAGCAGGTGATCGCACGCAACAAAGTCATCATGCGCTGGCTCGCGCACCGCGGCGGGGCCTTGGATTTTCGAGATCATTGCGAAGCCCATCCCGGTCAAGCTTTTCCGGTGGCGGTGGCGCTGGGGGCTGACCCCGCCACCATCCTCGCCGCCGTCACTCCGGTGCCCGATTCACTCTCGGAATACCAGTTCGCCGGATTGCTGCGCGGAGGCAGAACCGAACTCACCCAATGCATCGGTTCGGAGTTGCGCGTGCCGGCCAGCGCCGAGATCGTGTTAGAGGGCTACATCGCACCTGGCGAAACCGCCCTAGAAGGTCCCTTCGGTGATCACACGGGTTATTACAACGAGCAAGAAACCTTTCCGGTATTCACCATCGAGCGCATCGCCCTGCGCCGCGATCCCATCTATCACAGCACCTATACCGGCAAGCCCCCCGATGAGCCCTCCGTGCTGGGCGTGGCGCTGAACGAAGTGTTCGTACCACTGCTCATCAAGCAGTTTCCCGAGATCACCGACTTCTATTTGCCCCCAGAAGGATGCTCTTATCGTTTGGCCGTGGTGGGCATGCGCAAACAGTACGCCGGACATGCCAAGCGTGTCATGTTCGGCATCTGGTCATTTCTGCGCCAATTCATGTACACCAAATTCATCGTCGTGGTGGATGAGGACATCAACGTGCGCGATTGGAAGGAAGTGATCTGGGCCATCACCACCCGCGCCGATCCCGCGCGCGACGCCTTGATCGTGGAGAACACGCCCATCGACTACCTGGACTTCGCAAGTCCTGTCTCGGGCTTGGGATCCAAGATGGGGATCGATGCCACCAACAAATGGGCCGGAGAAACGACGCGTGCTTGGGGGAAGCCCATCGCGATGGACCGCGAGGTTAAGTCGCGCATTGATGAGTTATGGGGGCGGCTGGGAATCTAGTCCTTGGGTTTCGTGGCGTTGCCCCGAGGCCGGACGCATCTGTTGAGGGGTTACCGTCGGTCTACAACTTGGCTGATTCGTCTGGTTTGTGGCGCGAATATCCGGATCATCGTCACAATCACCGGTGCTTTGCTATCCTTGGAGAAACGAAGCTGAGTTTGGTAGCCTGACAGCATGAAAGCCGCCGCCACAGCACCCCCCCGAAATCGGCAGGAGGAACTCGGACAGTTTCTAACCTCCGCACCGATGGCCGAGTTCATGGCTTCAATGTTCGGACCCTTCCCGGGAACGGTGCGCTTGTTGGATGCAGGCGCTGGCGCTGGCGCACTCACCGCCGCATTCGTTTCGCGCTTATGTAAAAGGAATGACGGCGTTCGGGCCATCGAGGCGGCCCTCTACGAGCTTGATCCGATGATATTAGATGCCCTTTCCGCAACCATGCGGGAATGCCAGAGTCGTTGCGCAGAGGCGGGCATTCGATTCACGTTCAACATTCATCCCTCAGACTTTATCCGGGAAATGTCGGCACGACTTGCTGGTGATTTGTTTGGAACGCCGTCACCTGCCTTTGATGCGGCCATCGCGAATCCGCCCTATCGCAAAATCAGCACTGATTCGGCCGAGAGACGCGCCCTGCGTTCTGTCGGCGTCGAAACCAGTAACCTTTACACCGGTTTCATCGCCCTCATTCAGCGCTTGTTGGTTCCTGGCGGGCAGCTCGTCGGAATCACGCCGCGGAGTTTTTGCAATGGCCCCTACTTCCGCCCTTTCCGAGAAGACTTTCTAAGCAACCTGGAGCTTCGCCGACTCCATGTTTTTGAATCCCGGCAGGCGGCCTTCCGCGACGACAGCGTGTTACAGGAGAACATTGTCTTCTACGCCGTGAAGGGTCGGAACCAACCCCGGAAAATGGTCATCTCTAGCAGCAGCGGGGAGCATGGCGACGTGATCGCCGAGACGGTCTTTCCCTTCGTTGAGGTCGTCCACCCGCACGATGCAGAGAAGTTCATCCACATTCCTTCTGCACCCAGCCACGCAGCGGCCAAGGAATCCATGAACGGTCTCAACTCCAGCCTTGCCTCTCTGGGAGTGCCCGTCTCGACGGGGCGTGTCGTGGATTTTCGTCTCAAGGACGCCCTTCGTAGGGAACCCGAGCGCGGCACAGTGCCTCTGCTCTATCCCTGTCATTTCAATGGCGGCACAGTTCACTGGCCAAAGCCCGAAGCTCGCAAACCCAACGCCATCCTCGACAACGCCCAGACGCGTCCGTGGCTTGTGCCATCCGGGGTTTATCTGCTCACGAAACGCTTCACGTCCAAAGAGGAGCGTCGCCGCCTCGTGGCCTGCCTGTTCGACCCGGACCAGGTGAAAGCGCAATGGCTCGGTTTCGAGAACCACCTGAACTACTTCCACGCGAGCGGCCACGGATTGGAGCGCAGTCTTGCCGTCGGCCTCTACGCCTTCCTGAACTCCACCGTGGTTGACCGGTATTTCCGCCGCTTCAGCGGCCACACCCAGGTGAACGCCACCGACCTGCGCACCTTGGCCTATCCCGACCGTGCCACGCTGCTAAGCATGGGCCAAGAAATGAAGGCCCTCGACCTCTCCCAGGACGAGATCGACCAACTCGTCACCAAGCATCTTCATGCCCGCCGATAAACCCAACCGCAAAACTGCCGCAAGGAAACGGCGACTCGCAGAAACCATCGAGGCCCTCACCGCTTTGCAGTTTGGTCCCAAGCAACGGAACGAAACCGCCGCGTACACGCTGCTCGCTCTGCTGGACCTTCAGCCCGATGTTCCGTGGGCTGAAGCACAGGCTCCGCTCTGTGGCATCACTCCGGTCATTGATTTCATCGCCACAGCCTACGGAGTCCGCTACGCGCCGAACACCCGCGAAACCATTCGCGACGACGCGGTGAAATTCTTCGTCGAGGAAGGCCTGCTACTGCGCAATCCCGACGATCCCAACCGCCCGACCAACAGCGGGAAGACCGTGTATCAGATCGAACCGACTGCCCTCGCTCTACTCCGCAAGGCCGGAACCCCGGGCTGGAAACCCGCCTTGCGGCAATACCTCGCCAGCCGCGAAAGCCTCAAACACGAGATCACCCGAAAGCGTGACTTGGCCCGCGTGCCGGTGACATTGCCCGACGGTTCCCAGGTGGCGCTCTCGCCCGGAGGCCAGAATCCACTCATCAAAGCGATCATCGAACACTTCTGCCCAGCCTTCGCCCCCGGCGGTGTAGTCCTCTACATCGGCGACACAG
>JBKKAO010000451.1:0-2750 GCA_046714645.1 Burkholderiales bacterium
CCTGCACCTGGCGCTCGCGGACCTGCCGGAGCGGTTCTTCTGGCCCGATGGCGGATCATTCGGACGCGATGTGACGGTCGTCTGCCTCAGGTCGGTGGTGATGAAGGCGCCGCCAGCGGGGTGGTCCGAGGCCGTAGTGGGGATGCTGTGAAGAAGAGAACTCGAGATCTGGCTTCGACGTGTGAAGTTGTTGTACGGTCACAAATGCACGACTTGCTTCGCGCAATTAATCCCCCTGATTGTAGTTGGGCGGCCTTGACGAGGGCACACCGCGGATGAGCCTGTCATTCTCTGAGCCGGCGCTACATGACCTTTTGAAGAAAGAAAGTGAGGCCCTCATGAGAACCATAACTGTTCTCTTGCTGCTCGCCTTTCCGGTCATGGTTGGCTGCTCTGCAACCCGACCGTCGCCTGAGCCTCCGACGAGTCAGATCGCGACCAGGGCTGTGGCCATACCAGAAGCGAATCAGAGCGTCTATGCGGCCGTGCTCGCGGAAACTGACGCACCGACACCAAACATTTCCACAGCCGAGCTGACGGAGATAATCGCACGGGGAAGCGCTATCGTGCTGGATACTCGTCCACGCAAGGAATGGGCCGTCAGCCATATTCCTACTGCTCTCAACGTCGCGCCGAAGCCCGGTGTGCCGATGTCGCAGTACGTGTCAGATGTCGCCGAGATCGAGAGGCTGGTCGGCGGCGACAAGACGAGATCACTCGTTCTTTACTGCAACGGTCCGTTCTGTGGGAAGAGCAAACGCTTGAGTCAGGAGCTACTTTCCGCCGGCTTCTCAAACGTGAGGCGTTATCAGTTGGGCGTGCCTGTTTGGCGGGCACTGGGCGGCGTGATGGTCACCGAACGGGAGGGGGCGCGATATATCTTTGCGAACGACCGGACAGCCATATGGATTGACGCACGCGAGGCCGACGAATTCGCAATGGGTAGCCTCAGCGCAGCGCGCAATATTCCGCGAGATAGGGTGCTCTCCGGAAAGGATGTAGGCGAGATAAAGGCGGCGAAAGACGATGGTCGGCTGCCCATGGAGGACCACAACACGCGCATCGTGGTCGTCGGGCGTGATTCGGAGCAGGCGCGTGCTGTTGCCGAGGCGATCGCTCGGGAGGCTTTTCACAATGTCTCCTACTTCCCGGGCTCGTACACCGAGCTAGCGGCCACCGTGAGTCCATGACGGTTCGTTACGATTACTCAAAGGTCAACCATCGACTGACTCAGGTCGTAGTGGGGCCGCCTAGGAATGCGTTGGAGCAGCGAGCCTCGGCGGTCCTGGCGACCGGGCTGGCCGTGCCAATCGACGTGGTGCGATCGATCAAATGGGGATTCGCATGAGCGCCCGCTCCGTACTGCCGTTGGTTGCAATTGCCCTGAGCTTGTCGAGTGTGGCTGTGTCCGCACAGCCACCGGAGCAACTTCCCCGCATCCACATTCTTGCCACAGGTGGAACGATCGCCAGCGCTTACGACCCAGCGAAGGGCGGGTTTGTCCCCAGTCTGTCTGCCGATCAACTGATCGCGGCCGCGCCGGAAATCAGGAAGTACGCGACCATCACGTACGAGCAAGTGGCCAACATCGGGAGTGCGGACATGAACCCCACCGTGTGGCTGCAGCTGCACGAGCGGGCCACCGCGGCCCTGGCAGACCCGGCCGTAGCGGGCATTGTGGTCACCCACGGGACGGATACGCTGGAGGAGACAGCCTACTTCATGGATCTAACCATCGACAGCCACAAGCCCGTGGTCATGGTGGGTTCGCAGCGGGCGGCCTCGCTGCCGGACACCGACGGTCCGCGCAACCTCCTTGACGCCGTTCGAGTGGCCGTCTCGCCGGAAGCGACTGGTATGGGCACGATGGTGGTCCTGAGTGGACAGATCAACGCCGCGCGAGAAGTCACGAAGACGAACACGATCGAGTTAGAAACATTCAAGTCTTTAGAATTCGGCGCGCTCGGTGTAGTCGACGTCGAGGGCGTTCGGTTCTATCGCAAACCGTTGCGGCGCCAGCACGTAGCGCTCCCGCCGCGTACGCAGCTTGGTCGCGTCGAAATAGTGAACCACTACGCGGGAAACGACGGCCTCGTCCTGCGGCAACTGCTGTACGGGCCCGAGCCGTTTGGGCAGCCCACCAGCCGCGATGGCCTCGTGATTGCAGGCACCGGCCTGGGAAACGTGGGGGAGCGCATGTTCGAAGCCGTTAAGGAAGCGCTCAGCCGTGGAATCCCCTGCGTCGTGAGCACGCGTGTCCCGACCGGGCGTCAGATTCCGCTATATGCCTCGCCGGGAGCCGGCCTGTCCCTCGTCCGCGCCGGCTGCATCCTGTCCGACAACCTCAGTCCGCAGAAGGCACGTGTCTTGCTTATGGTCGTGCTCTCGGTCACCCGGGACCCCGCTGAGATCAAGGAGTACTTCCAGCGCTGAAAAACCGCCGCACGCTCTCGAGCATGAACGTCTGGGACTCTGGAAGATGGGATGCCGCATGACACCAGCTTTGAAGTGCAACGTTGATCGGACCGCAATGAAGATTTGTTCTGATGTAGGGTCGCAGTGAGTCGTCCTGACACGTCCGTCATTGTGGCAGGCGCGTTGCCCTGGCTGCTCTTGGTCTACTGCGGGTCGATCTATGGCGCGTGGCTCGCGATATTTTCACTTGGGCTCGTTGGCTATCTCCTCTACCGCGGCCGCCGTACCTTTCTCGGGCTCATCCTGCTGGCGATCTATGCCGCCTTGGGCTTCGA
>JBKKAO010000452.1:0-4158 GCA_046714645.1 Burkholderiales bacterium
GTCTCGCCGTTGATAGGCGTAGCGCGCTCCTCGGAGAAACGGGTGTGGCCAAGATGCGCTACCAAGGTGAGCCCATCCATAAGGGGATAGTTGGCGTTACCTTCCAGGTAGAAGGTGCCCTTTGAATCGCCGTTCAAACCAAGTGTGTTCCGGTTCAAGCCGAAGTAGTCGGTAACGGCGTAAGAGAGTTTTCCGCTCACCCACTTCCAGTTTCCTCCTACGTTGGCTTCGAGCGTGTCGTAACGCTCGTCGATGCATGATGACGCGCAGTTGTAGATCTTCCGGTAGTTCGCACCGGGATAGTAGTAATAGAGGAGGCCCGCGCTGTACCCCATGTCATCGCTGAGCTTGCCGCTGTATCCGCCATAGAGATCGAGCTCCAAGGAACCTCCGGCGAACTGGTTGCCACTGACATTCGAACCCCACACACCCAGGAACAACCCGCTCTCGTGCGCGAGGTCGAATCCCGCTTGAATGGCTGGTCTTCCCCAAGTTTGCGTTTGGCCACGAAACAAGTAGTCGGAAACAAGGTAGGCATTGCTCGACAAGGTATATGGGACCTTCGGCTCTTCGGCTCCCGCTATGGAAGTGGTGCCAAGCAGGAAGACCGAGGTAATCAACTTTGGCAGTTTGCGCATGACGTGTTCCCTTGAGTTGATGAAAATGAGGACCGGGCTTTGCGTTGCATGTCATGTGCCACAGGAAAATATACGTAAAATTAAATACTTAACTGAAGTCTCGCAAAGCCAGCCCGCTTTCATGCACTGAATCAATGCGTGCCAGAAGTCAAAGGCACCGCATTGGTGCGCGCGGCGAGTGAGGAAACCGCGAAGATGCGCTCTGATAAACTCGGCTCTTCCAAAGGGTCGAAACTGCCCGGATGCATACGTCATGAAGCAGAAATTCGTTGAAGACTTGATGTCGAAATTTTCTGATCTGTTGGCCGATAGTCCCGCCAAGGATCTGGAACGTAATACGAAGGCCTTGTTCATGAGATTCTTCTCTCACATGAACCTGGTTACTCGAGAGGAGTTCGACATCCAGCGCGATTTGCTGAACCAAACTCGCGAGAAGCTCGAAATCCTCGAGGCAAAGTTGTCGGAACTCGAAGCCACTCGCGAGGCTCCAACGCCGCGTTCCACCGCTGGCTAACCATGACCCCAGAGTCCACTCGATACGGCGGCGTTGCTATCGCCCTTCATTGGCTAATGACGCTCATGATTTTGGGCTCCATTACCTTGGGGCTATACATGGTGGATTTGGAATTGAGCCCGCAAAAGCTCAAGCTCTATTCCTGGCATAAGTGGGCGGGGGTCACCATCTTCTTGCTTGCCTGCATCCGCGTGCTCTGGCGCCTAGCACATCCGGCGCCGCCACTGCCGGCGAGTCTTCCTAGGTGGCAACACGGGGTTGCCCATGCCAGCCACCTGGCGATCTACCTTTTGCTGTTCGCTATTCCCTTATCGGGATGGCTGATGAGTTCCGCCTTCGGATTTCAAGTGGTCTATTTCGGCGTGCTTCCCATTCCCGATCTGTTGGCGAAGAACAAAGAGTTGGCCGAACAGCTCAAGGAGCTACACGAGGTCCTCAATATCACGCTGTGGATTCTTTTGTTCTTGCATGTCGTCGCGGCACTCAAGCACCACGTTATAGATCGCGATTCAGTGTTGTATCGCATGCTACCGATTCTGAAGAACCCAACTGGAGTGAAATAGATGAAGCGGCTTTTCGGTGGTTTGGGAAGTTTACTGCTCGCTTGCCAGGTTGTTGCAGCGCCTATTAGCGTGGTGGATTTGGCCAACAGCGAGATCAAGTTCGTTTCAAAACAGATGAACGTGCCGGTGGACGGTATGTTCAAGAAATTCGACGTACAGTTCGTTTTCGATCCGGACAAACTGGCTACCAGTAAAGCGCAGATCTCTCTCGACGTCGCCAGCATCGATACCGGCAGTACCGAGGGAGACGCCGAAGTGCAGCGCAAACCCTGGTTCAATGCCAAGGAGTTTCCCAAGGCTACCTTTGTGTCGAGCGCGGTCAAATCCTTAGGCGCGGGGCGCTATGAGGTTTCAGGCAAGCTGACCATCAAGGGTAAATCCAAGGACGTGTCGGCCCCATTTACCGCGAAAGCCGGGGCGGGTGGGACGATTCTTGAAGGTGGATTCACGCTGCTACGGTCTCAATTCGGTATTGGGGAGGGCCCTTGGGCCGACCCCGAGACGGTCGCGGAAGAAGTGCAAGTGAAGTTCAAGTTTCTAGGAAAATCGAAGTAACGCTAGTTGATGTTCGACAGAGGAGGTCGAGATGAAAAAAGTATTGGCCATGAGCCTTGCGATGATGACCGGATCGGCCGCCTACGCCGCGGATTCCTACACCATCGATTCCCGCCATACCTTTCCAAGCTTCGAGGTGAGCCACCTCGGCTTCTCCACGCAGCGCGGCCGCTTCAATGGCACGAAGGGCAAGATCGTGCTTGACCGGCCCGCCAAATCCGGATCCATCGATATCACCATCGCCACCGCGTCCCTCGACACGGGGTTGGACAAGCTCGAAGAGCATATGCGGGGCGTGGATTTCTTCAACACCGAGATCTATCCGGCCATGACCTTCAAGTCGGGCAAGATTACCTTCAACGGGGATGCGCCATCGAAGATCGAAGGCGACGTCACGCTATTGGGCGTGACCAAGCCGCTGACCTTGACGGTATCGCATTTCCGCTGCGGGATTCATCCCACGCTGAAAAAAGAAATCTGCGGCGCCGATGCGAGTGGCGTCATCAAGCGCTCCGAATTCGGAATGAAGTACGCCGTACCGGCGGTAGGCGATGACGTGAAACTTCTCATCCAGGTGGAAGCGATCAAAGACTGACGGCCAGCGGTTCGTGGAATAGGGCGCGAAAGCGCTGTTTACCAGTTCTCCGCTAGTCATCCCCGTCTCTATTCAATTCACCGGCACCATGTCTCTCGCCGTTCTATATAGCCGCGCCCTGGCCGGCATGGATGCGCCTCTGGTCACCGTCGAAGTGCACCTTTCAAACGGCCTTCCCAGTTTCACCATCGTGGGGCTGCCCGAAACCGAGGTGAAGGAAGCCAAAGACCGTGTGCGTGCTGCCATGCAGAACGCGAAATTCGAGTTTCCCGCGCGGCGCATCACAGTGAATCTCGCGCCGGCGGATCTGCCTAAGGAAGGAGGGCGCTTCGATCTTCCCATCGCCTTGGGCATTCTCGCCGCCTCTGGCCAGATTCCGCAGGACAAATTACCGTGTTACGAATTCGCCGGCGAACTTGCCCTGACAGGCGAGTTACGTCCGATAGCGGGCGCTCTCGCCACGACCTACTACGCCCACCGGTCCGGCCGGGCTTTCATATTGCCAACGCTATCCGCGCAAGAAGGCGCGCTGGTCGAGCACGCTCAAGTGCTGGGCGCGCACTCTCTTCTTCAAGTCTGCGCCCATCTCGCCGGACAGGGAGAACTCGCGAAAGCGCAACCGCCCCTCCAAGCTGCACAGAACGCCTACCCTGATTTCTCCGATGTCAAAGGCCAAGCTCAAGCCAAACGCGCCTTGGAGATCGCCGCGGCGGGCGGTCACAGCGTGTTGATGAGCGGACCGCCGGGCACGGGCAAGAGCATGCTCGCGGAACGCTTACCCGGCATACTTCCTCCTATGACCGAGGAAGAGGCGCTGGCCTCCGCCGCCATTCAATCCTTAGGCGGCAACGGCTTCAAAACGGAAAATTGGAAACGCCGCCCCTATCGTGCGCCTCATCACACCGCATCGGGCGTCGCCTTAGTGGGCGGGGGCAGCCACCCGCGGCCCGGCGAAATCTCTATGGCCATGAACGGCGTGTTGTTCCTCGACGAACTTCCCGAATTCGACCGAAAGGTATTGGAAGTCCTGCGCGAACCCCTGGAATCGGGGCGCATCACGGTTTCACGCGCCGCGCGCCAAGCAGATTTCCCCGCGCAGTTTCAACTGGTGGCGGCGATGAATCCCTGTTCGTGTGGATTTCTAGGTCATTACTCGGGGAGGTGTCACTGTACACCTGATCAGGTATCGCGCTATCGCCGCAAGATTTCAGGGCCGCTGCTCGATCGTATCGATCTACACATCGAAGTGCCTGCGTTGCCACCTGATGATTTGTCCAGTAGACCGACCGGCGA
>JBKKAO010000453.1:0-4900 GCA_046714645.1 Burkholderiales bacterium
TTGAGCAGACGCGCCAGGCCATCATCGCCAGCCGGGAAGAGTTAGCGCAAGCGCTGGAGAAGCTTGGATTCATCGTGTTGCCTTCCGCCGCCAATTTCGTGCTGGCGCGCCACCCTGGGTGCGATGCCGGCGAGTTGGCGGCCGCACTGCGTGCCCGCCATATCATCGTGCGCCACTTCCGCGCGCCGCGCATCGATCAGTACCTGCGCATCTCGGTCGGAACCGGCGAAGAATGCGAAGCGCTGGCCGCGGCCCTGGCGGAAATTCTCTCGGCGCCATCCCATGCTGCAACGCGCTGAGAGTTACGCCCGCCTCACGGAGGGTTTTCGCTGGTCAATCCCCGCCCAATACAACATCGGCGTGGATGTGTGCTACAAGTGGGCCGATGGCAGCGGCCGCCTTGCCTTGATTTTCGAAGCCAAGGATGGGGCCGTCAGCCGGTACAGCTTCGACGACATTTATCGTGCGTCCAACCGCTTCGCAAATATGCTTCGAGCGCGCGGCGTTAGCGCGGGGGATCGCGTGGGAATCTTGTTGCCGCAAGCGCCCGAGGCCGCCATTGCCCATGTGGCGGCCTACAAGTCTGGCGCCATCGCCGTGCCCTTGTTTGTACTGTTTGGCGTGGATGCGCTGCGCTTTCGTTTGCGCGATGCGGGAGTGAAAGTGCTCGTGACCGACCGCGCCAATGCGCTCAAGATCGCGTCCTTGCGGGAGGAGTTGCCCGAGCTGCGCACCGTGCTTTGCGTGGACGAGGCGCCGGAGGGCTGTGAATCCTTCCATGAGGGCTTGGCGTGTGCATCCGATGCCTTCACGGCCGTACAAACCGCGGCGGAGGATCCCGCCTTGATCATCTACACCTCGGGTACCACCGGCGCGCCTCAGGGTGCGCTCCACGCCCACCGCACGATGCTGGGTCACATGCCCGGCGTGGAGATGTCCCATGATTTCCTTGGCCTAGCGGGTGATCTCATCTGGACACCCGCCGATTGGGCGTGGATCGGCGCGCTGATGGATGTGCTGATGCCCGCGTGGCAACTGGGTATCCCCGTGCTGGCGCGGCGCTTCGAGAAGTTCGATCCCGAGGCGGCTCTTGACCTGATGCGCCGCCATCGAGTGCGCAATGTTTTCTTGCCGCCCACGGCGCTCAAGATGCTGCGTGCCGCGAGCCCATCCGGTGAAATACTCCGGCTGCGATCCATCGCCAGCGGCGGGGAGTCCTTGGGTGAGGAGCTATTGGATTGGAGTCAAAGCAGGTTTGGCCTGCATATCAACGAGTTCTACGGACAGACCGAGTGCAACATGGTGGTGTCGTCCTGTGGCACGCTCTTCCCCATCAAGCCCGGAAGTATAGGTAAGGCGGCGGTAGGCCATGATGTGCAGGTGGTGGACGATTCCGGTCACGTCCTTGCGCGTGGTGCGCAAGGTAACATCGCCATCCGGGCGCCGGATCCCGTGATGTTTCTAGGCTATTGGAACAATCCCTTGGCGACTCGCGAGAAATTCGCCGGCGAGTGGTTGATCACGGGCGATACCGGGATACAAGACGAGGATGATTACGTGTGCTTCGTCGGCCGCAACGACGATGTGATCACTAGCGCCGGCTACCGCATCGGCCCTGGGCCCATCGAGGATTGTCTGATCGCCCACCCTGCGGTCAAGCTGGCCGCCGTCATCGGCGCTCCCGATCCGGAACGCACGCAGATCGTCAAAGCCTATGTCGTGCTAAGAGAGGGCTTCAAAGGCACCGACACCCTCGTGCGCGAGCTTCAGGATCATGTGAAGTTCAGGCTGGCCGCCCACGAATATCCTCGCCAAGTACGCTTCGTGGATTCACTGCCGCTCACCACGACGGGAAAGATTATCCGGCGCGAATTGCGCGGCCGGGACTAGGATTAGGCGCCGGAATCACTCTTGAGGGCGCTGAGAGGATTTCCCGCCATGTCCTCCAACTCCGGCGGGGGTGAGCCCGCCTCTACCAAGCCGCAACTGATCGCCAAGCGCACGATCTGCGCGGCGTTGGTCACTTCCAGTTTCTGCCGGATACTCGATTGATAGTTGGCGATGGTCTTCTGGCTCAAGCAGAGTTTCTCTGCGATATCCTGAACGGGATGGCCTTGCGCGAGTAGACGGAAAACCTCGAATTCTCTCGGTGATAGTGCATTCAGGGGCAAGCGCTGGCCGGGGAGCGATTGCAGCGCGAGCTGTTGAGCGATCTCCTGGGTGATGTATATTTTCCCTGCTGCCACTGCGCGCACGGCGTCGACCAAGACCTCCGGCGCACTGGACTTGGTGACATAACCTTTAGCGCCTGCCTGTAACGCACGCGAGGCAAACATCGTGTCCTCGTGCATGCTGAAGACGAGCACTTTGGCGTTGGGCTGGCGGGCCAATATGCGCCGCGCGGTTTCAATACCACTCATCCCCGGCAGGCTCACATCCATCACCACGACATCCGCGGGCGTCTCCCAGAAAACGCGGTAAGCGTCCTCGCCGCTGGCAGCCTCGGCGATCACCTTTAGATCCACGGTTCGTTCCAGTAACCGGCGGTACCCTTCACGCACTACCGCGTGATCATCGACTAAGAGAACGCTAATCATGAGCTCGCCGGTTTGGGGATGGAATCGAGTGGAAGGGACAGCGCGATTCGCGTCCCCTTGCCCATCGTACTCGTTAATTCTAAGCTGCCATGCAACGACTCTGCGCGCTCTCGTAGTCCGACCAGCCCAAGGCCGTGGCGCTTTGCGTGCAAATCCATTCCGCAACCGTTGTCCTCGACCGCCAATCGCAAAGTGGTGTGGTCCCGGCTCAAAACCACCTTCACCGCCGTAGCGCGCGCGTGACGTGTGATATTGGTCAGACATTCCTGTACGCACCGGTAGACGGTGATATTCAACAACTCGCCTAAGCCCTCGAGTGTTCCCGCGGTTTCGAGGGTGCAGGTGGAGAGAGGATTACGCCGTTCCCATTGACTGACGTAGAGTTCCAATGCATCGCGCAAGCCCAGTTCGTCCAGGGCCATCGGACGCAACCTGCGAGTGAGGCTGCGCACGGTTTCATGCACATGATTGGCGACCTCGATGATGGCCGTCGCATTCTTGTGCACTTCATCGGAAGCGACGGGTACTCGCTCGCGAATGGCCACCGCATCGAGCTTGATGGCGTTGAGCGACTGTCCCAGTTCGTCGTGCAGCTCACGCGCCAGCACGCGCCGCTCCTCTTCCTGGTTCAAGACGTTCTTCTGCGCAAGCAACCGATTCTCTGCCAGCAGGTCGCCAAGTGCTTGTTGCGCGGCAAGCCTGAGATCATATTCTTTTGAAAACTGCACCCACCGCCGCCACGAGAACCAACCCATGGACAGCACCAATACCACGATGGTCAGCGGCAGCTCATCGAGCTGATAAGGCTCCAGCGGCCGCGTCATGGACAAGATCCATTCGTTCAACTCCACCTTGGCGGCGAAAAGAAACGTCCCCAGAGTCACGACGAACACGAAAAACAAGTCTCGCCGAACCAAGGACGGGCCTATGCGTCCGGAGACGCCGTGCAAATCGGATGGGAATTCAGTTAACGCCATGCGGGAATCTCAAAATGACTCGAAATTGTCAGCTTAGTGCGCTCCTCGGGAGAAATTCCCAGGTTCTTTTGCCATTACCCCCTAACCATTACCCTTGGAACTCACTAAAGTTATGCCCTCCCGGAGGAGCAGGCGAATCGCCCGATACAGGGCTCGCAAGTACCTCGGCTGGCGAGTGCATTAACAGTAAGAGGAAGATATGCATAGTCCAAAAACAATTATCGGATCGCTGATCTGTTCGGTTATCGCGGCCCCCGCCATCGCGGAAAATCCCGCCGCGGAATTCGAAGCGCCCACGGTGGAAGTCATCGGGACCACACCGGTTCAAGGGATCGGCGTTCCTATCAGCCAGGTTCCAGCCAACGTGCAGGCGGTCACCGGCAAGGATATCGAGAAGCAGCGTACCCTCGACTTGAGCGAATTTCTGGACGCCAATCTGGGAAGCGTGTCCATCAACCAGGGCCAGAATAACCCCTTTCAACCCGACGTGTATTTTCGCGGACTCACCGCCTCGCCGCTGCTGGGCACACCCCAGGGCCTCTCGGTGTTCTACGACGGCGTGCGCATTAACGAACCCTTTGGCGATGTGGTGAACTGGGATCTGATCCCCCAGAACTCCATTTCAACGGTCAACCTGATCCCAGGATCGAACCCCGTATTCGGACTGAACACCTTGGGCGCGGCGCTCTCGGTTAATACGAAGTCCGGCTTTCAGTATCCTGGTGGCGCTGTGAGCGCCTACGCAGGGTCCTGGGGCCGTAAGGCGCTGGAAGCCGAGTATGGCGGCCACGGTCAAGAGTGGGATTGGTTCGTCTCCGGTAACCTATTCAAGGAGGACGGTTGGCGAGAACACTCTCCCAGCGATGTGCGCCAGTTCTTCGGCAAGGCCGGGCGCGAAACCGAGGCCGACGACCTTGATCTCTCCGTGCTCATCGCGGATAACGACCTGGAGGGCACCCAAGCCCTGCCTCGCTCTTGGCTCGATACGCGCAAGCAAGCCTATACCTGGCCAGACCGAAACGAGAACAAGGTCGAAGCGCTTAATTTGCGCGGTAGCCTGTTCGTCACCCAAGACCAACTGATCGCAGGCAACGTGTACTACCGCCACTACAAGAACACGAATACCAGCAGTAACGTGAACGACGTTTATGACGGCACATCGCAAAATAGTTGTGACGGCAACGATCTAGATAAACCTTGCACCGGCATCAACGACCGTAGCGTCATCGACACCAATGGCTATGGGGCCTCGCTTCAATATAGCGTGCTACGTCCGTTGGGCGAAATGAAGAATAGCCTCAGCGCCGGCGGGACCGCCGATCTGGG
>JBKKAO010000454.1:0-8478 GCA_046714645.1 Burkholderiales bacterium
CAGCATAGGCGAGCGATAGGCAGAAGAAGGGAGCGAGGAAAGAAGCAAATATTCGGGTGATTGTTGTTGTCATGCGACGCTAGTCAAGGGGGTTGATAACAATGCTAACTGTGGATTCTTCGGTAAGTCAATAGGTTAAAATAAATACCTCAAGGTTAATGTTTAGTCGACAAACCTTTATAGCAAGGCCTGCGCCCAGCCGCTCTCTTGGGTTGCCTTAATATGCGGAAAAGGGAAGATTCGTAGTCACTCATGCGGATGGAAACTCTCGATGCCGATTGAATCGCTGGCCGATGGTCTGGCCCAATGGTTGTCCACCCCCCTGGGGCAGTACCTGCTGAAGTCCGAACAAGCGTGCATTGATCACGAGGTGTCCGATGTATTCGGATTCCACTGCGTTCAACTCGGCCTCGCACCGGTGGACTTTCTCAGGAGCAATCGCATTGCCTATCGCTACCGCCTGGATCCGGCGAGCGAGGCCGAGATTAACGGCAGCTTCGAAGCGCTGCCCTTGCTTTCTCAGAGCGTGGATTTGGTGGTGATGCCCCATGTCTTGGAGTTCAGCTCCAATCCTCACGAAGTACTACGAGAGGTCACTCGCGTGCTCATGCCCGATGGGCATGTGGTGATCACCGGTTTTAATCCGTGGAGCCTGTGGGGGGTGCGGCAGATGTTTGAATCCAAGCATTCTCGCTTCCCGTGGTGCGGGGAGTTCATCAATTTGCCACGCCTAAAGGACTGGATGAAGCTACTGGGTATTGAACTCGCGGCTGGGCGAATGCGCTGCTATCTGCCCCCTATGCGGCGCGAGGAATGGCTACAACGCTTCGGATTTCTTGATTCAGCGGGCGACCGCTGGTGGCCCTTCGTTGGAGGGATCTATGTGCTCCATGGCATCAAGCGTGTGCACGGCATGCGCTTGATCACGCCCAAGTGGAGGCGTTCGACTTTGAAGAGCAAGGCGCTCTCCGCCGTGCCTCGTCGTGTGGGAGGAGCATCCATGACGCAGAGAGGCGATGATCCGGAGCGCGAGCGATGAGCGAGGCCGTTGACATGTTTACCGATGGCGCCTGCAAGGGAAACCCCGGTCCCGGTGGCTGGGGAGTGATCTTGAATCACGGCAAGACCACGCGAGAGCTTCACGGGGGCGAGGCCCATACGACGAATAACCGCATGGAGCTCACCGCGGTGATTCAAGGACTCTCGGCGTTGAAGCGTCGTTGCCACGTCCGTGTGCACACCGATTCGCAATACGTTCAACTAGGTATCACGCAGTGGATCCATAGTTGGAAACAACGGAGTTGGCGCACGGCGGATAAGAAGCCGGTCAAGAACGTAGACCTGTGGCAGCGGCTCGACCAACTGGCTGCGGGTCACGATATCGAGTGGATCTGGGTGAAGGGGCATGCGGGTCATCCCGGCAATGAGCGCGCGGACGTGCTTGCGAGCTTGGGCGTCAAATCGTTGAGCGCATGACCTCCATCCGCCAAATCGTTCTCGATACGGAAACCACAGGCTTGGAAGTTTCGCAAGGCCATCGCATCATCGAAGTGGCGGCGGTGGAGGTCGTCAATCGCCGTCTCACCGGCAATAGTTTTCAGCGCTATTTGAATCCCGATCGCGAGATCGACGCGGGCGCACGCGATGTTCACGGCATCGGCACCGAGTTTCTCCAAGACAAGCCGCGCTTCAAGGAGATCGCCGGTGAGTTCACCGAATTCATCCGGGGGGCCGAGTTAGTTATCCACAATGCGCCCTTCGATGTGGGATTCCTCAACGCGGAATTCGCCTTGGCTGGTCTAGGCACCCTCAAGGACTATTGCGGCAAGGTGACCGATACGCTGCGCCTCGCCAAGGACCTTACCCCGGGCAAACGCGCGAATCTCGACGCGCTGTGCGAGCGATATCTGATCGACAACTCCCGGCGCACCGTGCACGGCGCGCTGCTCGATGCGCGACTCCTAGCCGAGGTATTCCTTGCCATGACCCGGGGTCAGGACTCTCTCGTCATAGAGGTGGCAACGTCCGCTTCAGGACAAGCCCGCGAGCTTGCCATGGGTGCCCCGCTAGATCTACCCCTTATTCCCGCCACGGAAGACGAACTCCTTGACCACGAGAAGATGCTCGATGGCATGGAGAAGGCGCTCAAGGGTACCAGTGTCTGGCGCAAGCTCGCCGCACGCTACCCTCAGAGGGTGGATTTGATAGGGCTGGCTTGAGCGACGCGGGCGATAATCCGCTCGTTGGTAACCTGAAGCGGAGCAAGACCCGATCGCTTTGATTCGCGCAAGACTTCCGTTGTAATCACCCGAATGCGTTCCACCGCTTTGAGTACCGCCTTCGGACTATCGTCGACACTTTCCTGATGAAAGTCGATCACACCTCCGGCATTGGCGAGATAGTCTGGAACGTAGATCACGCCACGAGCATGCAAGTGTTGCGCATGTTCCGGGCGTGCCAGTTGATCGTTGGCGCCGCCGCATACCAGCCACGCTTTAAGGCGAGGTAAGGTGGCATCGTTCAACACGCCGCCGAGGGCGCAAGGAGCGAAGATATCGGCCTCTTGATGATAAATATCCTCGGGAGGTACCACGACGGCCTGCCATTGCTTCGCGGCCTGCGCGGCGCGCTCAGGATCCGTGTCGCACACGATGAGTTGGGCGCCCTGTGCTCGTAGGCGTTCGCACAACGGGCCGCCCACATTTCCCAGCCCCTGTACTGCTACCCGCAAGCCATTGAAGTCCGCCTGCCCAAGCACGTGCTCGATCGCCGCGAACATGGCATTCAATACACCGTAAGCCGTGACTCCCAACGGTTGTCGTGCGGACTCCGTGGCGGCGGCGGTATGCGAGGTGACCTCACGCATCAGGGCAAGGTCCTCCAGCGTTGTACCGACGTCGTCGGCGATGATGTAACGCCCGCCCAGTTCCTCGATGGCGCGTCCCATGGCGCGCAGAAGTCCCGGTGTTTTTGCGCGCTGCGGGTCGCCGATGATCACGGACTTTCCCCCGCCATAGGGGAGATTGCAGATGGCGGACTTATAGGTCATCCCGCGCGAAAGGCGCAGAGCATCGGTGAGTGCATCGGCCTCGCACTCATAGGAGCGCATGCGGCAACCACCGAAGGCGGGGCCTAGCACGCTGCTATGGAGGGCGATGATCGCGGCCAAGCCGCTCTTGGCGTCGCGAACGTAGATCACGCGTTCGTGCCCATCGTAATCGGGATGGCCGAACACTAACGGGCTCGCAATGCGGTAGCGGCCAGGCACATCTCGGTAAACAACAGTTGCGCGGCGATGTGCGCAGTGTTCGTGGTGGCGTCGTATTGAGGCGCGACTTCCACGACGTCCGCGCCGATAAGCGTGATGCCATTCATGCCGCGCACAATGGCGAGCGCTTCGCGTGAGGTGAGGCCACCCACCTCGGGTGTGCCAGTGCCGGGCGCGAACGCCGGATCCAGGCAATCCACGTCGAAAGAAAGATAGGCCGGGCCCTGGCCGATGACTTCGCGCGCCCTGGCGATGACGGCGCTCAATCCCATCTCGACCATCTCCTCCGTGTGAATGACCGTCATCCCAGCTTCGTAGGAGAACTCCCAGAGGTACTCCGCTCCCCCGCGAATGCCGATTTGTATGGTGCGCCGTGGATCCAACACGCCGTCCAATACCGCTTGGCGAAAGGGGCCGCCATGATGAAACTTCGACCCTTCATAGATGCCCCCCGTGTCGCAGTGGGCGTCCAGATGCACCATCCCCACGGGCTGGTCCCGGCCCAGAGCGCGCAGGATCGAATAGCTGATGGAGTGATCACCGCCCACGGCGAGCGGAATCACTTTGTTGGCCTTGATGGCGGTGAAGAACGCTTCGATATCCTCGTGACAAGAAGCCAAGTCGAAGCGGCTGCGAAAAGGGACATCGCCGATATCCGCCGCGCGAACCTCCGAAGCCGGTGCGCTGCGCAGCACATGCTCATAGGGCCCGATGCGCTCGACGGCGCGCACGGCTCGCGGGCCCAGACGAGCTCCCGCCCGGTTGGTCACACCCAAGTCCATGGGGACTCCCACCAATGCGACGTCTAGATTCGCAATGGCGCCGCTTTGAAGCACCTGAGGAAGATAGGGCAAACCTAGAAAGGTGGCGGGGTCGGCGAAGGGTAACTTGCGCTGCTCGCCGTTTCGAAACTGAGAGTCTGCGACGCGTTTGAACTCCGGGTTGAATAATTCTCCGCCCTTTCCGCCGGCGTAGCGAGCGCGCAGGCCCTCGAGAGTCTTCTTGTCCACGACCGGCCTAGCGAAACTTCACCACTACACTCGGGTCGCCCGGCAGGCCTTGGTATTGAACGTGGATCGCGAGACCAGGTTTGGGCGTGCCCGCGGGGAAGAACGCGCCCACGCTGATGCGATCGTTCATCTGAATGCGCTGGGCGTTGTCGGCCAGATCCTTGGCAAGCCATTGGATTGCCGCGATGGGATTGCCTAGCATTTCGCTGCCACGAGCGCGGCCCAGCTCGTTGCCATCTTGATCGCGCATCACTACCACCATGCTAGCGAGCCCATCCAAAAAATCTTGGGTTGCGTGCACCGGAATAGGAGTGCCCAACACGCCCATGCGGGTGCCCATGTTTGTGGCCACTAAGTTCAAGGTGGTCACGGTTTGATTTTGATCGAGCATCAAGTCTGACAACTCGATAAAGGGCACGATATGGGAGAGGTGAGAAAGCGCCTCCAGGGGTGTGCGCGCATCATGAAGCTGGTAATCCTTGACCACCGCGATCAAGTCCGCAGCCACCTGCGGCCGGGCACCAAAGTCCGATGCCACCGTCGTCCCGTTTTTCAGAAACATCTTCTCGTAGAGGAAGCCGCGATGGGAGTGGCCGGTCTGGTATTGCGCCCGCACGCTATCGCTGGTAAAGGCCGCTTTGTAGCCCGACATGACCCCCATGCTTCGGCCGATCTCCGCGGCGATCATGCCTTGGGCGCAGTAAGCATCGTCCATATTGCGCAGGCGCGACAACGAATCCATAGGGGTCTTGTTGATGTAGGCCGCCACCACGGCCATGACTTCCATGCGGGTGGGGCAAGCAGCGAGTCCGGCGGCGGGGCTGAGCACACCCACCAGCGCAGTGAAGGCCAGAGCACTCCGGCATCGTTCAACATTCATGATCCACCTCCTAGTCTGCTTACGGGGTGCGGGCGGCGATGACGATCGCCATCAGGACATCGACTGCTTTGACTGAATCTGTAGTGGCGCTTTCGATGGTGCAGTCCTCACGCGGGCAAGGCCGGAAGTACGGTGGCGCTGCACTCCCCGAAACCGATGCGCGCGTAGCCTCGCCGCTCGCACCAGCCTCGAAAGATGACACGGTCACCGTCTTCCAGAAAGGTACGCGCTTCGCCATTGTTCAGCTTGAAGGCTTGCTTGCCGCCTTGGGTGATCTCCAGAAACGAGCCCAGTTCTTCCGGGTTGGGTCCGGACTGCGTGCCGCTTCCGAACAGATCCCCAGGGTGCAGGTTGCAGCCATTGGCCGTATGGTGAGCCACCATCTGCGCTAGGGTCCAATAAGCGTGCTTAAAACTGGTCCGCGACACGTGCGCGGGCTGTTGTTTCGCGCCGCGCATCTTCTCGGTTTCCAACCACGCTTCCAACTGGAGGTCGATGGCACCGGTGGCGCGGTTGGCGGGAGAGTCGAGATAAGACAGAGGCTGCGGGTCCCCCTCTGGCCGCGTCCAGGCCATGCGATAGGGGGCGAGCGCGTCCAGGGTCACGATCCAGGGCGAGACCGTGGTGGCAAAGCTCTTCGCCAAGAAGGGGCCCAGCGGTTGGTACTCCCAAGCCTGGATATCCCTCGCCGACCAATCGTTGAGCAGGCATAGGCCGAAGACGTGGTTCTCCGCGTCTTCGATGGACACGCGCCGTCCTAGCTCATTACCGCTGCCGATGTAGATCCCCACTTCGAACTCGTAATCCAGCCGTTTAGAGGGGCCGAAGCCAGGTTCTTCCGCGCCGGGTGGCAGGGTCTGCCCAAAGGGGCGGTGAAAATCGCACCCGGCCACACGAATGGATGAGCCGCGCCCGTGATAAGCAATGGGCATCCATTTGTAGTTGGGAAGCAGAGGATTGTCCGGACGGAAGAGCTTGCCCACGTTGGTGGCGTGATGGACGGAAGCGTAAAAGTCGGTGTAGTCCCCTACGCTGGCGGGTAGGGCGTATTCCGCGTCGGATTGCTCGATCATGCAAGCGCGCAACTTGCCCGCGTGAGGGGATCCTACTCGCAAGTCTTGTGAGAGCGCTCCTCGCAGCGCGGACCAGGCCTGCGGTCCCATGGCGAAGAATCCATTGAGTGCCGGATGGCTGCACTGAACCGCGGCGCGCGCGGCGATGCCCGAAAACACCCCCACGTGGGACGCGGCTTTGAGGTCGAGAATCTCATGGCCGATGGCCACACCGCCGCGGAACTCCTCGCTGCTGCCTTTTCGCCGAAATACCCCGAAGGGTAAGTTTTGAATCGGAAAGTCGCATCCGGGCTCATTAGCGGATTCGACCCAACTCTTAAGGAACAGCTCGTGGGTTTCGTTCAGTTTGGACATGTCTGGCCACTGTAAAAAGAGGAAAGCTGGATCCAACCCTCGTGAAATTCGCTCAAAGTCTAAACGCGGCGGGCGGGATCGAAGTGTTTGCGCAAGCCCTGCCAGCTCTGGTGATAGTTTGCCTGCAACGCGGAGGATTCCAAAGCAAATCGAGTGGGCCGAATCACGCAACGGGTTTCGAACATGAAGGCCATGGTGTCGCGGATGTAGTGAGATTTGCTGGTGTCCGCGTTGGACGCCTTCTCGAAAGTCTCCGCGTCCGGGCCATGCCCGGTCATGCAGATATGCAAGCTGGCCCCGCCCGGCTTGAAACCCTCGGCTTTGGCGTCGTAGACACCATGGACGAGCCCCATGAACTCGCTGGCGATATTGCGATGGAACCACGGGGGGCGAAAGGTGTTCTCCATGGCCAGGATGCGCGGCGGGAAGATCACGAAATCAATGGTGTCCACGCCGGGCGTGTCGCTCACCGATTGCAGCACCAGAAAGATCGAGGGGTCGGGATGATCGAAGCTCGTGGAACCCATCACGTTGAAGCGCCGTAAGTCGTACTTGTAGGGCACGTGGTTACCGTGCCACGCTACCACGTCCAAAGGAGAGTGACCGATTCGTGCCGACCACAGGTTACCCATGAACTTCGCAATGAGTTCGAAGTCTCCGGACCTTTCCTCGTACGAAGCCGTGGGCGAGAAGAAATCGCGAGGGTTGGCGAGTCCATTGGACCCGATGGGGCCTAAGTCCGGTAGCCGCAACGCAGCGCCAAAGTTCTCGCATAGGTAGCCTCGTGCCTGAGTCTCCAATAGTTCGACGCGAAACCGGATGCCGCGAGGAATGACCACGATCTCTTGTGGCTGCACCTCGATCACGCCAAGCTCGGTCGCGAAGCGCAAGCCGCCTTGCTGCGGCACGATTAGCATCTCGCCGTCGGCATTGTAGAAAAACCGGTCCGTCATGGAGCGGTTAATCGCGTAGATGTGGATCCCACAGCCCGTCTGCGCATAAGGGTCGCCGTTGCCGGCCATGGTGATCCAGCCACCAGCAAAGTCGGTGGGATCTTCGGGCATCGGTAGCGGATCCCAGCGTAGCTGATTGGGAGGGGTTGGCGAGCCGGTGAAGTCGCTAGTCATTCGCCCGTTGCCGATTTGTTTGAAGGGCGAGTGCTTCGCCGCGGGCATGATGCGGTAGAGCCAAGAGCGGCGGTTATCGCTTCGCGGCGCGGTAAAGGCCGTGCCGGAGATCTGCTCGGCGTAGAGGCCGTAAGGACATTTCTGTGGCGAGTTCCGGCCCACAGGGAGTGCACCGGGCAGAGCCTCGGTAGCGAATTCATTGCCAAAGCCCGATTGGTAGGAGGGCGCGGCTAGGAGGTCTGATGCCATGATGTTCAGCGAAGCTATGAGTTCAGAGGTGTCATTTTGGCGAGTCGGAGCTTAAGCGCCTGAAGTGGCGATGCGCAAACCCAGGATATAGCGGCAGGTTACCGCAAGAAGTGGCCTGATCACATTGACCATGCCACCCGACACTCGTCATTGCACGCGGGTTCCAGCGGAGGATCGCTCCTCCAGCGCCTTGTTTCGTTGCGCGTGTTCACGGTGCGCAGCCATTGGCCTTTCCCGGGAAGGGTCTTGATGATGGGCTTCGGGTCGATTCGATAGCGGCGGGCCTCGCGCTTGAGCATGGCCAATGCCGCCGCCACATCCTGCATCGGCGCGGGCCACAAAGCATCGGTGCCGGGCGCGTACGAAGGATGGCCACCGCGGTGCCGTGAAAGCGCAGTTTGCTGCTTCCATCGGCGAGGGCGCGAAAGCGCTCATCGAGGGGCCCCCAAAATCCCCCAGGTGCATAGATCAACAGCGGTGCCGCCTAGGAAACTGTCGGACTTGAGTCATGCAAACC
>JBKKAO010000455.1:0-5432 GCA_046714645.1 Burkholderiales bacterium
GTGCAGCGGCGCAACCAGAAGGTGGTCGAACGAGCGCCGGCTCCTTACTTGGACGAGACACAGCGCACCTCGCTGTGCGAGTCCGCGCTCAAGCTGGCTCGCGCCGCGCACTACACGCACGCCGGGACGGTGGAGTTTCTCATGGACGCGGATACGGGGGCGTTTTATTTCATCGGGGTCAATCCGCGCATTCAGGTAGAGCACACGGTCACCGAAGAAGTCACCGGCGTGGATATCGTCAAGGCGCAAATCCGCATTAGCGAAGGCGCGCGCATCGGCGGGCCGGATTCCTATGTGCCCAAGCAAGAGGACGTGCGATTGAACGGGCATGCTTTGCAATGCCGCGTGACCACGGAAGATCCCGAGAACGGCTTCACGCCGGACTACGGACGTCTCTCCGCCTATCGCAGCGCGGCGGGTTTCGGCATTCGTCTCGATGCCGGCACGGCCTACAGCGGCGCGGTGATCACGCCTTACTACGACTCTCTGCTGGTCAAGGTCACATCCTGGGGGCACTCGAAGGAAGAGGCCATCGCCCGCATGGGCCGAGCGCTGCGCGAGTTTCGCATTCGCGGGCTATCGAGCAACTTGCAGTTTCTGGAGAATGTGATCGGCCATGAACAATTCGTGTCCGGCGCGTGCATCACGCGCTTCATCGATGAAACGCCGGAACTTTTCCGCTTCATCAAGCGCCGGGACCGAGCCACGAAATTGCTGCGCTTCATCGGCGAGATCGCCGTCAACGGCAATCCGGAAATGAAGCGGCGCGCCAGCGATGCGAGACCGGAAGCCCCCCCCTTGCCGCGCATCGATATGACGCAGCCGCCTCCGCCGGGCACGCGCGACAAGTTCAAGGAATTGGGGCCGGAGAAGTTCTCCGCGTGGATGAGGGCGCAGAAGCGCGTGCTGCTCACCGACACCACCCTGCGCGATGCGCACCAGTCGCTCTTCGCCACGCGCATGCGCACCCGGGATATGCTGCCCATCGCCCCCTACTACGCACGCATGCTGCCGGATCTGTTTTCCATGGAGTGCTGGGGTGGGGCCACCTTTGATGTGGCGTTGCGCTTTCTAAAAGAAGATCCGTGGAACCGCCTGGCGAAACTGCGCGAGGCAGTTCCCAACATCTTGTTCCAGATGTTGCTGCGCGCTTCCAACGCCGTGGGCTACACCAACTACCCCGATAACGTGGTGCGCTATTTCGTGCAGCAGGCGGCGAAGAACGGTGTCGATGTGTTCCGTGTCTTCGACTCCCTAAACTGGGCCGAGAACATGCGGGTGGCCATCGACGCCGTGCGAGAAGAAGGGGGATTGTGCGAAGCGGCCGTGTGCTACACGGGTGATCTGTTCGATCCGGCGCGCACCAAGTACGACTTGAAGTACTACGTCGGTATGGCCAAAGCCTTGGAGAAGGCCGGCGCCAATGTGCTGGGTATCAAGGACATGGCGGGCGTGTGCCGGCCGCGCGCGGCGGGTGCGTTGGTGAAGGCGCTAAAGGAAGAGATCGGGCTCCCCATTCACTTTCACACCCACGACACCAGCGGCATCGGTGCGGCCAGTGTGTTGGCGGCCATCGATGCCGGCTGCGACGCGGTAGATGGCGCCCTGGATTCCATGAGCGGCCTTACCTCTCAACCCAATCTGGGTTCCATGGTGGCGGCGTTGCAAGGAACCGAGCGCGATCCGCACATGGACCTCGATGCTTTGAAGTCGCTGTCGCGCTACTGGGAAACGGTGCGCCGCTACTACGCGCCCTTCGAGGCGGATATGCGCGCGGGCACCTCGGACGTGTATCTGCACGAGATGCCCGGCGGGCAATACACCAACTTGCAAGAGCAAGCGCGCGCCATGGGTTTGGACCATCGCTGGCCGGAAGTGGCGAAGGCTTACGCCCAGGTGAATCTATTGTTCGGCGACATCGTCAAGGTCACACCCACATCGAAGGTGGTGGGCGATCTGGCGATCTTCATGGTGGCCAACGATCTCTCGCCGGAAGATGTGCGCGATCCAAACCGGGAGATCGCCTTCCCGGAATCCGTGGTCTCCATGATGCGCGGTGAACTGGGCTTTCCGCCAGATGGTTTCCCCGAGGACATCACACGCAAAGTGCTCAAGGGTGCCGCGCCCATCGCGGGACGCGCCGCGGCCTTTATGCCGGCCGCAGACCTGGAGGCGGCACGTGCCGAAGCGGAGCACGCCATTGGGCGCAAGGTCAGCGACACCGATCTCGCCTCCTATCTGATGTACCCGAAGGTGTTTCGCGAGTTCGCCGAGCACCATCGCAAGTACGACGATGTCTCCGTGCTGCCCACGCCCACTTTCTTCAACGGCATGGCCGATGGGGAAGACGCGGGAATAGAGATCGACCGCGGCAAGACCCTCATGATTCGATTGCAGGGCCGCTCGGATGTGGACGAGGAAGGCCATGTACGTCTGTTCTTCGAATTGAATGGTCAAGGCCGCCCCATTCGCATTCCCAAAGCGGGCGTGGCCGTCGCGCACAAACCCCGCGCCAAGGCGGAGGATGGAAACATCGCGCACATCGGCGCACCCATGCCGGGCAACGTCGTCACCGTCTCGGTCAAGGCTGGCCAGCCCGTGAAGAAAGGCGACCCGCTCATCTCCATTGAGGCCATGAAGATGGAAAGTATCATCCGCGCCGAGCGCGATGGGACGGTGAAGGCGGTGCACGCGAAACCTGGGGATGTGGTGGCAGCGAAGGACTTCCTTGTCGAACTAGCCTAACCACCACCAGGAGGAAGATTTCATGGCCAGCAGCCTGTTAGCCCTGATCGACGACATCGCCACCATTCTGGACGATGTCGCCCTACTGACCAAGGTCGCGGCCAAGAAGACCACCGGCGTTCTGGGGGATGATCTCGCGCTGAACGCACAGCAAGTCGCGGGAGTCAAAGCCGACCGTGAGCTACCCGTGGTGTGGGCGGTGGCCAAGGGTTCCTTCAAGAATAAACTGATCCTGGTTCCCGCCGCGCTCACGATCAGTGCCTTCGCGCCCTGGGCGGTCACACCGCTGTTGATGATAGGCGGTGCCTTTCTGTGTTTCGAAGGCTTCGAGAAGCTCGCCCACAAGTTTCTTCACAGTAAGAGCGAAGACGATCAAACGCACGCTGCGCTGGTTCGGGCCGTGGCGGACCCGCAAGTCGATCTCGTTGCCATGGAGAAGGAGAAAATTCGCGGCGCCGTGCGAACGGATTTCGTGCTCTCTGCGGAGATCATCGCCATCACTTTAGGCACCGTGGCCAGCGCCCCCTTCGGCACGCAAGTGCTCGTGCTCTCCGGCATCGCCTTGATCATGACGGTGGGCGTGTACGGTTTGGTGGCGGGCATCGTGAAGTTGGATGACGCCGGGCTCTACCTCAGTCAACGCGATGGCCCGATTCAAATTGGACTAGGCAAACTTATCGTGCGCGCCGCCCCTTATTTGATGAAGACGCTTTCCATCGCCGGAACCGCCGCCATGTTCTTGGTGGGCGGAGGCATCCTCACCCACGGCGTTCCCGCCTTGCATCACCTGATAGAAGACCTCAGCCTGCGGCTAGGCACCCTCCCCGGCGTGGGCGGATTCGTGAGCGCGCTCGCGCCCCATGTGCTCGATGCCGTGGTGGGAATCATCGCCGGCGCCATCGCGCTGGCGGGCGTTAGCGTGGCGGCGCAAATTAAGGAAGGTCTCAGGAAAGGTACGGCCAGCTAATGAAGCCCTTTCAACACACGGTTTGCTTCGTGATTACCTATCCAAATAGAGGAAAGGTTGTTTGAGTTTTATAAAGTGTAACTTTATAATTCTCAATCATGAAGTACGCTAGAAGATCCCTGGAACCCCAGCTCCAGCACGCTGCACGCGCATTCTCTTCCGTAATCGTCACGGGGCCGCGCCGTGCTGGTAAGACCACCTTGCTGCGCAAGACCTTCCCAAAGGCCGCTTACGTGCTCCTCGAGGATCCGGATGCCGTGGCGAGGTTTCGCGCCGATCCGCGCCAGTTTGTCGATGAACTTGAACCGCCCGTCATATTGGACGAGGTGCAGAATGTGCCGGAGATGTTCGAGTACATCCGTTCCAGGATCGACGCGCGGCCGTCACGCAAGGGGCAATGGTTCTTCACGGGCTCGCAGGAGGCACCCCTTATGCGCGGCGTCTCCGAATCCATGGCGGGGCGAGCGGCGGTGTTCTCGTTGCTGCCGCTTTCCAGACGGGAATCGGAAAAGGTTTCGCTGCTACGCGGCGGATTCCCGGAGGTTCTTGCGCGGCCATCGGCGGCGTCTTTATGGTTTCGTTCCTATGTTCAGACTTACCTCGAACGCGATGTTCGTGCGATCACGGCTGTTCGAGACCTTGCCACCTTCCGGCGGTTTCTGGCGCTGCTTGTCACGCGATGCGGGCAGATTCTGAACAAGTCCGATCTGGCCGCGGGATTGGGCGTATCGATTCCCACCGTCTCGCAATGGTTAGGCGTGTTGGAGATCACGGGGCAGATTCTTCTCGTTCCGCCGTTCTTCGAGAATCTCGGTAAGCGCTTAATAAAATCTCCAAAACTGCACTTTACGGACTCGGGACTTGCCTGCCACCTGCTGGGCATCGAAGCCGTTTCGCAGCTTGAACGCTCACCCTTCCTTGGCGCCCTTTTCGAGGGATTCGTCGCCTCGGAGCTGGTTAAATCGCAGCTTGCACGCGGCAAAGCCCGTGCAATCTACTACTTTCGCGACCAACAGGGTCTGGAGGTTGATTTTGTCGTTCCGGTGGCGGAGCGCCGGTTGCTGCTCATCGAGGCCAAATCCTCTCGCACCGTCCGCCCCGGCGACGCTGGGTCGCTTCTAAAACTTGCGGCAGCGATGAAGCAGTACGAATCGATCGCCTATATTGTCCATAGACCCGAAAAGGGTGGCATTCGAAGCAAAGCGCTCATCCCCGGGGTTCGGGCAATGTCAATCGACGATCTATTGCTTAATGCATTCCCTTCGTGACTTCGTGTCTGTCGTGCTCAATCGCCGTTCATGAGATGAAGCTCTACGCGGAAAGCGCAAAGCCCTCGTAACCCGCGGCCACCACGTCCTTACACTTTTGCTGGTAAGCCGGAAATCCCCCGATGTAAGGCATGAACACGCGCTGCTTGCCGGGAATGTTGGCACCCAGGTACCAGGAGTTGCATGCGGAGCGTAGATGGGTGCCCGCCACTTCGTTGACGTGGGTGACCCAGTGGTCTTCGGCCTCCCGCTTGGGTTCGATCAACGCGACGCCTCGCTCCCTCATGTAGTGCAGACACTCCGCGATCCAGTCGACGTGTTGCTCGATGGACGGAATCATGTTGGTGAGTACGGAGGGGCTGCCCGCGCCGGTGATGGTGAAGAAGTTCGGGAAACCTTCCGTGGACAGGCCTAGATAATTTCGCGGACCGGCTTGCCATTTTTCCTTGAGC